>NZ_KV821095.1:66032-166456 GCF_001815595.1 Staphylococcus sp. HMSC070D05
GGTGGTTGTTTAGTTTTATTAATCCTATTAATTATTGGTCTTACATCATGTACTGGAGCCTTTGTTAATGAAGTAGATAAACAAATGAATGATGGTAATTCAGAAGTTAAAGAAGATAAAAACGCTTCTAAAGAACAAACAGCAGCATTAAATTCTGCTAAAAATTATGCGGATGGAATGCATATGTCTAAAAATGCAATTTATGAACAATTAACTTCTAGTGCCGGAGACCAATTCTCAGAAGAAGATGCACAATACGCGGTTGATCACTTAAAAGCTGATTATAAGAAAAACGCATTAGAAAGTGCAAAATCTTATCAAGAAGATATGAATATGTCTAAAGATGCAATTTACGATCAATTAATTTCAAATTCTGGCGATAAATTTACAGAAGAAGAAGCGCAATATGCAGTGGATCATTTAGACGAATAATTTATGGGTAGCTTGTCTACCCTTATTATTTTTTTACTTTTTTAAGGAGTGATGTATTATGAACGTAGCTATTTACGTTCGTGTCAGGTGAGTTCCTATGAGCAAGCAACAGAAGGTTATTCTATCCATGAGCAAGAACGGAAATTAAAAGCCTTTTGCGAAGTTCAGAATTGGCACGATTTCAAAGTGTTTACTGACGCTGGTGTAAGTGGTGGCTCAATGAATAGACCAGCATTAAAGCGTATTATGGATAATCTAGAGTATTATGATCTAGTGTTGGTTTATAAGTTAGATAGATTAACACGTAACGTTAAAGACTTACTCGAAATGCTAGAAACGTTTGAGAAGTATAACGTAGCGTTCAAGAGTGCTACTGAAGTATTTGATACCACAACTGCCATTGGTAAGTTATTTATCACTATGGTAGGTGCTATGGCTGAGTGGGAACGTGCTACAATACGTGAACGTGCATTATTTGGTAGTCGTGCAGCAGTAAGAGAAGGTAACTATATTAGAGAAGCTCCCTTTTGCTATGACAATGTGGATGGAAAACTTGTACCTAATAAGCATAAGTGGGTAATTGATTATCTTGTTGAGCAATTTAAACATGGTGTATCAGGTAATGAGATTGCTAGACAGATGAATTTGAAGAAGGTCAACGTACCGAAAGTTAAGAAATGGAATAGGACTTCTATTATTAGATTGATGAAAAATCCAGTCTTACGTGGTCATACTAAGTACGGAGATATGTATATTGAGAATACGCATGAGTCAGTGTTATCAGAAAGTGATTATAAGCGCATTATAGACGTTATAGAGAACAAAACACATCGAAGTAAGGTAAAACATCATGCTATCTTTAGAGGTGTTCTAACGTGTCCTCAGTGCCATAATAAGCTACATCTATACGCTGGTAAGATAACGGATAAAAAAGGTTATTCTTACGAAGTAAGACGTTATAAATGTGATACGTGTAGTAAGGATAAAAACGTTCAAACAATATCATTCAATGAAAGCGAAGTAGAAGATAAGTTTATAGAGTTACTCAAAACATATGACATGAATAAGTTTAAGGTGGATATTGTAGAAGAAAGTACACCTAAATTAGATTACGATATAGATAAGATTATGAAACAACGTGAGAAACTCACACGATCATGGTCATTAGGTTACATTGAAGATGATGAGTATTTTAGTTTAATGGACGAAACGAAAGAGATACTTGATGAAGTTGAACGTGCTAATGTGGAAGTGGAAAGTACACAAACAGTTACGAATGAACAGTTAAATATGATTGATAACATCTTGATTAAAGGTTGGAGTAAGTTGAACGTTGAACAAAAAGAGGAGTTAATCTTGAGTACAGTTAAAGAGATTGCGTTTGACTTTGTTCCTAGAAAGTATAATGAGAATGGTAAGGTCAATACACTTAATATAAGGGAGATTACTTTTAAATTTTAATAGTAGTAGTGTTACAGGGTAGGTAGCACCGGTACCCCCCCATAGTTGCAACGAACATTTGTGTACCAGGTGTAATAATTTTATCTGCATGTTCTCCTGCTTGAATCAAATTTAAGTTTGTTTCAAGATTTGCATAAGTAATTGCAGCGATTGCTGGTTCAACAATAGATGGACCATGTATACCTACAAACCAGAAGAATGCGAAAGCACCGAAGATAAGTGTGACACCAATCCAGCCATCTGCCGCAGTAAATAATGGTTCAAAGATTTTTAATACGGCGTTCGCTACATTTGTATGAATAAATGTTCTTGATAATAAATCTAATGCATAAATAATGATAATAACCGCTGACAACGGGAAGATATCTTTAAATACCTGAGAAATATTTGGTGGCACTTCTTTAGGCATTTTTATTGTAATATTTCTTTTAATAAAGAAATTATAAACAATTACGGTAATAAAGGCTGAAATAAAGGCTGTTAATAATCCTTTTGTGCCCATAAATGCACTTGAAAATCCTCCCTCTTTAATAGGATCTGCTGCTAAGAATAAAAATCCACTCATCGCAGCCATCATTGTAGAAATAAAGTTAATTTGATTGGTTTTATCTAATTTCCTGTTGTAGGAATCGGTTAAAGACTTAGCTGTTGTTCCAGCTACAATCAAACCAACAATTCCCATGGTATAGTTATATGGTTTCATCAATATACCTTCCATCGTTTTACTCCAAGTAAAGCCAAACACGTTAGGTACATATGTGATTAAAATAAATATACTTGAGAACAAGATAATTGGAATTGCTGCAATAAATCCATCACGAATCGCTCTTAAATAAATATTACGAGATATTTTTTCAAAGAACGGCTTTCCTTTTTCTATCCATGCTATTAACTTATTCATAGGGGTCAGCTCCCTTTTTTGTATAATTCAATTAAATGCTTCATTAAATCTTTTAATAATAACGTTGTCATTAAATGGTCTTGTCCGTGAATCATTGTAATACTAAATGCAATGTCATCACCTTGCGCTTCTTGAGCTAATAAGTTTGTTTGAGCTTTATGGGCATTTGCAATACATTCATTTGCTTCCTCAGTAAGTTGTTCAGCTTTTTCAAAATCACCTTCATTAGCAGCGTTTAATG
This sequence comes from Staphylococcus sp. HMSC070D05, assembly GCF_001815595.1. Taxonomy (NCBI): domain Bacteria; kingdom Bacillati; phylum Bacillota; class Bacilli; order Caryophanales; family Staphylococcaceae; genus Staphylococcus; species Staphylococcus sp. HMSC070D05. The sequence goes on from NZ_KV821095.1 coordinate 69,068, forward strand.
CCTCTAATAATTTTGAACGTGCATCTCCTGCATATGCGACAATTTCAAAACCAAGTAATTGTACTTCTTCTCTATTCATATGAATAACCTCCCCTAAGTTATTTTGCTTTCCAAGATGTTGCAGTTGTTTTTAGTACTTTATTTAAATCATCAATGTTTTTATATCCAGTTGTACGTAACCATTCTCTTGCAGCTTGTTCTCCTTGTTCAATATAAACTTTAACTGCACCAGACCATGTCGCACGCCCACATAACACACCATTGAAATGTGCACCTGCATCATGTGCAAATGTTAATGTTTCTTGGAATAATTCAGCTGATACACCAGCACTTAAATAAATATAAGGTAAATGTGTCGCTGCTTCTTGATCACGGAAATGTTGTGCTGCTTCTTCTTTTGTGTATACAACTTCACCCTCTGTAAATCCTTCGACAAAATTCATATTTACGGGTACTTCAACTTTAAGCACGTCAACATTGAATCGATCTTCAGAGAATAACTTCATTGCTTCATTTACTTTACGAGGTTTTACTTTTGCAAATTCAGCACTTTTATTATCTGGAATATTATCATCATAAGTTAACACTTCTAAGAAAAATGGAATGTCTTCAGCAACACATTCTGAACCAATTCGTTCAATATAAGCTTTCTTTTGAATGTTAATCTCTTCTGAATCATCTACATCATAATAAAGTAAGAATTTAACTGCATTGGCCCCCTGTTCTTTTAAACGTTTAGCAGACCATTCTACTAAGCAATCTGGTAAACGACCTTTTGCATTCACGTCATATCCAGTTTTTTCATATGCAAGTAATAAACCACACTCTTTATTACGTGCATCAGAAGCAGGTAAGCCATATTCAGGATCTAAAAGAATAGAAGATGCATATTGTGTTAACTCTTCTGATACAAGTACTTTTAATTGTTCGATTTGTTCAACTGTAGGAGGTTCTGTTTGATGTTCAGCCATCATTCTTTTTAATGCCCCACGTTGATCAAATGCTAAAGCTGAAATAATCCCATCTTGATTACTTAATTGTTCGATTGATACTAGTTTTTGTTGTGATTTTGTCATGAATTACACCTCTATAACTTCAATTTGTTTGAATAGTTCTTTAAATTTATCTACATTGATATGACCTGTTTGATGCTCCATTGCATTTAACATTCCAAATGCATTAGCTTTTTTCAGTAAATCTTCATCGGATTGTTGATGAACAAGACCTGATGCAATACCTGCCACTGTAGAATCACCAGACCCTACAGGATTAACAACTTCTATTTTGGGAATGTTTACTTTATAAAATGTTTGATGATGTTTAGCGAAAGCGCCATCGCCACCTAAAGAAACAATAATCCATTCAATACCTTTGAAAATGGGTTGAGTAACCGCTTCTTTTAAACTATCGATATCTGTAGTGACAGTAGTTTGTAATAATTGAGATAATTCATCAATATTAGGTTTTATCACTGAAGGCTTACTTTCGCTCAACAATACATCCATTAATGATTGACCAGAACTATCTACAATCGTAGGTAGACCTTGTATATTTGCTAATTTCACAATATCAGCGTAGTAATTTGTATTAAGACCTTTAGGTAAACTTCCAGACATCGCTATAACATTAGCTCTTTTAAATAGTTCTAAAAGATGTGTTTTATAGCTCTCTGCTTCTTCCTTGCCAATAGTTGGTCCTTGTTCAAGTATTTCAGTTTGTTGTCCTTCATGTAGAATAGCGATACAATTTCGTGTTTCTCCTTTTATTTTGAAGAAAGACTGTTCAATTTGAGCATCCGTTAATTGTTCTTCAATAAATTGACCCAATGCGCCACCTAAAAAGCCACTTGCTAATACATTTTCGCCAAATTCTGATAATACACGTGTTACATTTAATCCTTTTCCTCCAGCAGTTTTACTCGTTTTTTTAACTCTATTCACAGTATCTAGATGAAACTGTTCTAATGGGTAAGAAATATCAACTGAAGGATTTAAAGTTAATGTTAGAATCATTTCACATCTTTCTTAATCGTGATATTCACCTTTGTCCCATTTTTCTAAGAATTCATCAAAGAAGTGAGGATTAGCTTGATTATCGTTATGTGCTTCTAAATGATTAATTTTAGCAATTAATTTTTTATTTTCTTCAGTAGGTTTGTATTCTGCTTCGATAAATGCATCAACGATATCGAAAATAAATAATTCGCCTGCTACTTTACCGCCGAAACTAACAACATTAGCATTTAATTCTTCTTTTGAATAAAGTGCTGATGTCATATCACGTACTAATGCTGTTCTTACCCCTGGGACTTTGTTTGCTGCATTACTAATACCAACACCAGTACCGCAGATACATACGCCTAAGTCTGCTTCTCCACTAGCAACTTTTTCTCCTACTTTTTTACCGAAGATAGGATAATGTGTACGTGTAAAATCATACGTACCTACATCAATAACTTCGTGTCCTTGAGCTTTTAAATGTTGTGAAACTTCCATTTTTGTATCAGTTACAATGTGATCGCAACCTATAGCAATTTTCATTATTTATTCCTCCAATTAGCACATTTTATTTAACATATCTACACGGATTTGGTGACGTCCGCCATCATAGTGTCCATTTACAAATTCTTTAGCAATATTTTTTGCTAATGTATCGCCTACAATTTCAGAACCCATTGTAATCATGCGTGCATTGTTGTGACTACGTGTCATATATGCTGAGCGTTCATCTGATACTTCAGCAGCAATCATTCCTTTTACTTTTGTAGCGACAATAAAACTACCTGCGCCATAAGCATCCACTGCAATTCCTAAATTATCATCGTTCTTTTGTACTTCGTGTACAACTGCTAATGTTGAATCAACAAAGTCTAATTCTTTTCCTTCTGTTACATCTACTACATCATGGTTATTTTCTTTTAAAAATGTTTTTATAACATTTTTAAGACGTTGACCAGCGACATCTGAACCAATAAAAATTGTCATAATGATTCTCCTTTGAAAATAAGGTAATTAAACACATGTGTTTGAAAAAGCGCTTTCAAATCTTTACACCTAAATTATAAACATAAATAAACAAATAATCAACAATAAATGTTCGAATATTGTTTGAAATTTCATTTTTTTAAACAAAATGTTTTGTTTTTATGTTTAATTGCGTTCAATTATCTAAAAAAATACCAAGATTGTTTAAATAAACAATCTTGGTATCATTCAATTAATGTATCACTTCTGTATAAGCTTTTAATTTTTGTACATTATCTTCATCATTTTTATCTACAACAACTGCTGTTAAATCTTCTAAATGACATAATTGGGTAAAATCTTCTTTTCCAATTTTTGAAGTATCAATTAATAAGTATTTTTCAAGCGAACGATGAAGTGCAAGTTGTTGTGTATACGCTTCGTCAATTGTAGAAGTGAGCACATCTGCATCTTTTATTCCATTACAACTAAAAAACATTTTACTAAATCGTTTTGTTTTAAGGAGCGTATTCGTCATTTCACCTACAAATGATTCAGTAAGTTCTCTCATTTCTCCACCTAATAAGTAAACTTTAAAATTTAGCGAACGCTTTTCAAATAATATTTGAAATACTGGAAAACAATTCGTAATCACAGTTAATGACTCTCGTTCTATTAATTGAGCCAGTAACTCGATTGTTGTTCCAGGTCCTAAAAAAATCGTATCGTTTTCTTCAATTAAGTTAACAGCTTTCCTTGCGACAGCACGTTTTTCTTCAATATTCTCTGTGTGCTTTTCTTGATGAGACTTTTCTTTAATTTGAAAAGCTGAATTACTACGTGCACCGCCATGTATTTTAGTTAGTAATCCTTTTTCTTCTAGTTCAGCTAAATCACGACGTACTGTCATATCAGATACGTTAAGTTCCTCAACGATTTCATTCGTCCTAACCGTTCCTTTTTGATTTACGAGTTTAGTAATTTCTTCTAAACGATCGTATTTATTCATTCAAATTCTCACATCCAACTTATTTTATTAAACATGTCCATATAAAATGAACACATATATCTCATAAAGATTTTAAGCGCAATTTCATTCTATACTATTACTTGTTTTAAAACTAGAAAATAAAGGTAAAAATATGTTGTAATAATAGTATAAAATTCATTTTAAAAAAGTTATATTAGTCATTATTATAAACGAGGTGCTCCGATTGAGTAATAAAATTGAAAAATTAAAAGAAATTGTTGATAAATCAAACAAAATTGTATTCTTTACTGGCGCAGGTGTATCAGTTGCAAGTGGTATACCTGATTTCCGCTCCATGGGTGGCTTATTTGATGAAATTTCAAAAGAGGGTTATTCACCTGAATATTTATTAAGTATTGATCATTTAAATGATAATAAAGAAAGCTTTATCGACTTTTATCATAAACGACTACTAGTAGCAGATAAAAAGCCTAATATCGTCCATGAATGGATTGCAGAGTTAGAAAAAGAAGGAAAATCTTTAGGTGTGATTACCCAAAATATCGATGGGTTACATGAAGATGCTGGAAGTGAACATATTGATGAAATTCATGGTACATTGAATCGCTTTTATTGCATCAATTGTGGAAAAGAATATACGAAATCATATGTTATGGGACACAAATTAAGATATTGTGAGAACTGTGGTGATGTGATTCGCCCTGATATCGTATTATACGGTGAAATGCTCGATCAGCCTACTGTCTTTAGAGCATTAGATAAAATCCAAAAAGCAGATACTGTCATTGTGTTAGGTTCATCCTTAGTCGTACAACCTGCTGCAGGCTTTATTTCTAACTTTACAGGAGACAATCTTGTAATTATTAATAGAGACGCTACACCGTATGATAGACAAGCAAGTTTAGTTATTCATAATGACATGACAGAAGTGGTTGAAGAAGTTATGAAAAATAAATAGATGTACTTGTGGCTAGTGTTTTTTAGAACGACTAGCCTTTTTTACATAAAAAAGCACTTCTCAAAGTTGAGAAGTGCTTTAATCGTTCTAATGAAACACAAATTACTGACGCAATTTGCATACTGAACTTGTAAACAAACAAGTTTGCAACATTTCCAATATTAACGTTTTGAGAATTGTGGAGAACGACGTGCTTTTTTAAGACCTGGTTTTTTACGTTCTTTCATACGTGGGTCACGAGTTAATAAACCTGCGCGTTTTAAAGAACCTCTGTATTCTGGATCAGCTTCTAATAATGCACGAGCGATACCATGACGGATAGCTTGAGCTTGTCCAGTGAAACCACCACCGTATACGTTAACTAATACATCATAGTTACCTTTAGTTTCTGTAACATCGAATGGTTGGTTTAAGTCTAAGATTAATGATTCGAATGGTAAGTATTCGCGTACGTCACGATCGTTAACAGTGATATTACCTTCACCTGGTACTAAACGTACACGTGCTACTGAGTTTTTACGACGGCCTGTGCCTCTATATTCAACTTGTGCCAATGTAATTTCCTCCTTCTAATTAACCACGTAATTCGTAGTTTTCTGGTTGTTGTGCAGCGTGTGGATGTTCAGCGCCACTGTATACAAATAATTTTTTACCTTGTTTTTCACCTAAACGTGAACTTGGTAACATTCCTTTGATAGAAGTTTCAAGTAAACGAGCAGGGTTATTACGTTTTAATTCACCAGCAGTCACTGATTTAATACCACCTGGGTGATTTGAGTGACGGTAGTAAACTTTATCTTGTTCTTTTTTACCAGTTAATTCGATTTTTTCAGCGTTGATGATGATTACATAGTCACCAGTATCAACGTGTGGTGTATAAGTTACTTTATTTTTACCGCGTAAGATAGATGCTACTTCTGATGATAAACGACCTAATGTTTGGCCTTCAGCATCGATAACATACCATTTGCGCTCAATGTTTGATTCATTTGCCATAAATGTTTGACGCATAATAATTATCCTCCTAAAAATAAATGCTTAGTCTTAGATTACAGGTACTCATCGTAGTCGAACCTACGAACGAGGCCTGCAATCTAGGTCATTCTGTTACGATTTCAAAGCGTAATGTTCATTTATTTTATTCCTGTCTAATCTGCTTATATATCTTGTAACACAATAAGTTTCCGGGGCTTATCGTGGGATGATATAAAACAATACCGTTAACTATCTTATATTTTATAAGCCCATTTGTCAATGCATATTAATCATTTTGTAATGATTTTTTATAATGTATTTTTACATCCTCGCCAAAGTCATTTTTAAGTGTTTCTGGATCTAAATATATCTTTTCAAGATATAATCCTTCAGCGGGTGCTGTAAAAGGCACATTATCTCTATTTTTAGCTTTAAGCAGTTCAGGAACTTCGTTAGGTTGTCGCTTCCCTTTACCTACTTCTACTAAAAAAGCCACAAGTACACGCACCATATTATATAAGAAACCAGAACCCGTGACGATATAGTCAAAACCTTCGTCCGTTTTTACAACTTCACTTTGGTATAGTGTACGTTCTTTACTTTCAACTTCAGTCTTTTGTGAACAAAATCCAGTAAAATCATGGGTTCCAATAAAATGTTTAGCCGCTTCATTCATCTTATCTAAATCTAAGTCATCTTTTATAAATGTCTTAAGACCACTTTCAAATGGATTGCGATGTTCCGCTTGATACACTTTATAGCGATATCTCTTACCTACACAATCATAACGGCAATGAAATGTGTCATCTACTTGTTTTACACTATTCACATAAATATCCTCAGGTAACGCACTATTCATCGCATATTTCCATTGTTTAGGCTCAATATTCAATTCTGTGTCAAAATGAAAATACTGTTCATAAGCATGTACACCGCGATCTGTGCGACTTGATGGATGTATACGTACATGTCGACGATGCATACGTTTTAAAATTTTTTCAAATTGTTGTTGAACAGTTCTACCTTGTTGTTGAATTTGAAAACCAAGAAATCCATGTCCTTGATACGCAATATTTACTAGCATGCGCAATGTCTTACACTCCCATATATTTTAATATAAATAATATCATTCCAATAGGTATCAGACTGAATAGACTCAAAGTATCTCTCTTATGCCACGACAACTTACGATAATTTGTACGTTGTACATTAGCATCATATCCTCTCACTTCCATTGCAATTGCTAATTCATCAGCTCTTTGAAAGGCAGAAATAAATAGCGGTATCATCAATGGGATGAAAGCTTTAATTCTTGTCATTAAACTACCCGAACTAATTTCAGAACCTCTTGATTTTTGAGAAAGAATAATTTTATCTAATTCATCCATCAATGTTGGAATAAACCTTAAAGCAATTGACATAATCATACTTAATTGATGCACAGGAATTTTAAATAGTTTCAATGGGGCCATTAACTTTTCAAAAGCATCAGTCAAGTCAATTGGACTTGTTGATAATGTCATAATTGTCGCAACCATAACAATCGTTATTAATCTTAAAGAAATGAAAATACCTTCTAATACCCCTATACTATCAATTTTAATAAAATCTATTTCTAATAGCGTAGTCCCGCCGTGAGTAAAGAAGATATGCATTAAAAACGTAAAGATTAAGAAGAAAAATATCGGTGTTAATCCTTTAATTAAAAACCAAAATTGAATGTTAGCCATCTTCATAAAACATAGAATTAATAATATTACCCAAGCAAATGTAGCAAAAGAATGAGCAAAAAAGATAAAAATAATAAATACAAATACAAAAATCAACTTTGCTCTAGGATCAAGACGATGTATCACAGAGTTATTAGGTAAATAACGTCCTATAATAAGTTTATTTTTCATGTTCTTGCCACTCCTGATACAATGTTACAAACTCATCTTCATTTAAAGCAATATCACTAAACATGGTTTGATATTTTTCTTCAACATCATATTGCAGTTGTACTACATCAGGTAATGCAATATGCCAATCTTTCAGTTTTTCGTGTTGTCTGAATAATGATTTAGGAGAGCACTGTTCTATGACTTTCCCTTGCCTCATTACAATGATTTCTTCTGCATATCGCGCCACATCATTCATATCGTGCGACACTAATATGACTGTTTTATGATGATTGACTTGAATTGATTTTATTAATTCCATCACTTGCTGACGACTTTTTGGATCAAGTCCAGCAGTAGGCTCATCAAGAATAATAATATTCGGTTTCATTGCAAGGATAGAAACTAATGCAATTTTACGCATTTGGCCACCTGACATTTCAAATGGCGATTGTTTCATAATATGATGATCAAAACCTAAATCTAAGAGTAACTGATAGGCATATGACTTAACTTGTTCCACATTCATCTTAAAATTTTTAGGACCAAATGCCACTTCTCTTTCCACACTATCTTCAAACAATTGTGATTCAGGAAATTGAAAAACCAAACCTACTTGTTGTCTTAATTCTCGTAGATGCTTGTCTTTTGTTTTATGAGTAATCTCCTTATTATCAAAAGTAATACTACCTTTTGTTGGTTTTAATAGTCCATTAAAATGTTGAATGAGTGTGGATTTACCACTTCCTGTTTGACCAACAATCGCATAGTATTTACCTTGCTCAATTTTAAGATTGATATCACTTAAGGCTTGATATTCATAAGGAGTGCCTTTTTGATAAATATATGAAACATGATTAAATTGAATGGTCATAATTTATCAACCAGCCCTTCATATGTAGTGAATTCATCTTCAAAGCCTAGCTTTTGATTCATTTTCATTGCAAATGGTAAATCTAAGCCAATCTCTACTAAATACTGTGTATTTAAAAAAATAAAGTTTGGCTTGCCTTCTTTGTAAACCTTGCCTTTATTCATAATGACGACATGATCGCTTTCTAACGCTTCACTTAAATCATGAGTAATAGAAATAATCGTTAAATTTTTTTCTTGTTTAACTTGTTTGATTAATGAAAGTAAAGACTGCTTACCTTGGGGATCTAACATAGAGGTTGCTTCATCAAGAATGATGACATCTGGACTTAGTGCTAAGACGCCTGCAATAGCCACGCGTTGCTTTTGGCCCCCCGATAAAGAATGTGGTTCATATTCCATATATTCCTTCATATCTACATTATCTAAAGATTGAATGACGATTGCTTTCATTTTGTTATGTGGTACTGCGTGATTCTCGAGTCCAAAAGCTACATCATATTCCACAATTGAACCTACAAATTGATTTTCTGGATTTTGAAAGACAATACCAATATGGCGTCTAACCTCTCTTAAATAATCAGTAGTAACTAAATGATTGTTATAGAAGATTTCTCCTTTCGTTGCTTGTTCTATTCCTACTATAAGTTTTGCAATCGTAGATTTTCCTGAACCATTATGTCCTACAATAGATGTCCATTGATGTTTTGGTATATTAAATGATACATCTTCTAAAGTGAAGGCCGCATCGTTTTGATATTGAAAATGTACATGTTTAAGTTTGATGATATTGTTATTATCAGTTTTCACAGCCTTCCTCCTTTATTAATAGTTACTACAATAGTTTACATGAATAAAAACTAGATGTACATGAGTAAACGTGTTTTATATATAAAAAGAGTCATGCCTCAAAAGCACGACTCTTTTTAATCATTATAGATTCATTAAAATTAAAAAAGCGCGCACCCCATCACATTTTAGTTGAGTTCACGCTTTATATTAGTATTTAGTTGATGGGGTACTCTGAGCTAGACAATATTTGTATGTGGCAAACATTATCGTTGCACTCATTTGCTTTAAATACAAGTAGTTAGTGTATTTATATATGAAATTAATCTACTAATTCGATGATAACTGATTCAGCACCGTCACCACGACGAGGACCTACTTTAAGAATACGAGTGTATCCACCTTGACGTTCTGTATAACGTTCAGCAATTTCACCAAATAATTTTTGAAGTGCAGTTTGTGTAGTTTCATCTTCATTTAAGATTTCAACGTTACGTAATGTTTTAGCAGCATTACGACGAGATGCTAAGTCACCTTTTTTACCTAAAGTGATTAATTTCTCAACAACACTACGAACTTCTTTTGCACGAGCTTCTGTAGTTTCAATACGTTCACTTACGATAAGTGATGTAGCTAAGTCACGTAACATAGCTTTACGTTGATCAGAAGTACGACCTAATTTTCTGTAACCCATGAGTTAACCTCCTTTAACATATTAATCTTCTTTTCTTAAACCTAATCCTAAATCTTCTAATTTATATTTAACTTCTTCAAGAGATTTACGACCTAAATTACGCACTTTCATCATATCAGCTTCAGACTTGTCAGCTAATTCTTGAACAGAATTGATGCCTGCACGTTTTAAACAATTGTATGAACGTACTGATAAGTCTAATTCTTCGATAGACATTTCAAGTACTTTTTCTTTTTGATCTTCTTCTTTTTCAATCATGATTTCAGCATTTTGCGCTTCATCTGTAAGACCAACGAAAATATTTAAATGTTCAGTCATAATTTTAGCAGCTAATGAAACAGACTCTTGTGGAGTGATTGAACCATTAGTCCAAACATCTAAAGTTAATTTATCAAAATCACTACTTTGACCTACACGTGTATTTTCAACTGTATAGTTTACACGTTCAACAGGTGAATAAAGTGAATCTACAGGAATTACACCAATTGGTAAATCACTAGTATTATTTTGTTCTGCTAATGCGTAACCTCTACCCTTATTAGCAACAAGACGAATTTTTAAATGTCCACCTTTAGACACTGTTGCAATTTTAAGTTCTGGGTTTAGAACTTCAACATCGCTATCGTGAGTAATATCACTTGCTGTTACTTCGCCTTCATCTCTCACATCAATTTCTAATGTTTTATCTTCTTCAGAATAGATTTTCAATGCTAATTTTTTGATGTTCATAATAATTGTAGAAACATCTTCAACAACATTGTCTATAGCTGAAAATTCGTGTAAAACACCTTCAATTTCGATGTACTTAACCGCTGCACCTGGTAATGAAGATAGTAGGATACGACGTAAGGAGTTTCCTAGTGTAGTACCGTAGCCACGTTCAAGTGGTTCAACAACGAACTTACCGAATTTAGCATCTTCACTAATTTCAATTGTCTCAATTCTAGGTTTTTCAATTTCTATCATTTACAAAATCCTCCTTAATAACGTCGAATTAATTTTAAAATTGTTTCGCTCAGTGATTTGTAACCATAACAATCAATAAAATTATACGCGACGACGTTTTGGTGGACGACAACCGTTGTGAGGTACTGGAGTAACGTCTCTGATTGCTGTTACTTCTAAACCAGCTGATTGTAATGCACGAATAGCTGATTCACGACCTGGTCCAGGTCCTTTTACTGTTACTTCAACAGTTTTTAAACCATGTTCCATTGCTGATTTTGAAGCAGTTTCAGATGCCATTTGAGCAGCGAATGGTGTTGATTTTTTTGATCCTTTGAAACCTAATGCACCAGCTGATGACCAAGATAAAGCATTACCAAATTCATCAGTGATAGTTACGATTGTATTGTTGAATGTTGAACGGATGTGTGCTACACCATTTTCAATATTCTTTTTAACTCTACGTTTACGAGATACTTGTTTACGTGCCATTTATATTTTGCCTCCTTTACCTATTATTTTTTCTTATTAGCTACAGTTTTAACTGGGCCTTTACGAGTACGAGCATTGTTTTTAGTTTTTTGACCACGAACTGGTAAACCACGACGGTGGCGAATACCACGGTATGATGAAATTTCCATTAAACGTTTAATGTTTAAGTTTTGTTCACGGCGTAAGTCACCTTCTACTTTATAACCGTCAACTACTTCACGGATACGACCTAATTCGTCATCTGTTAAATCTTTTACACGCGTATCAGCTGATACGTTAGCTTCTTCAACAATTTTTTTAGCTGTTGAAGTACCGATACCATATACGTAAGTTAATGAAATAACTACGCGTTTTTCACGTGGAATATCTACTCCTGCAATACGTGCCATATATTTTTACACCTCTCTTTTATTAACCTTGTCTTTGTTTGTGCTTAGGATTGTCACAAATTACCATAACTTTACCTTTACGTTTAATGACTTTACATTTTTCGCAAATCGGTTTTACTGATGGTCTTACTTTCATTTTTATACCTCCCTATATTATGGAGTGACGATTATTTATAACGATACGTAATTCTACCGCGTGATAAATCATACGGAGACATTTCTACTGTTACTTTGTCGCCAGGTAGAATACGAATATAATTCATTCTAATTTTACCACTTACATGTGCTAAAATTTCATGACCATTTTCTAATTCTACTTTAAACATAGCATTTGGTAAAGTATCAAGTACTGTACCTTCTAATTCTATTACATCTTGTTTCGCCATTGATTAACTTCCCCCTTTTTACAATAGTAAGGTAATCGTCAATAGACAACTTCAACGATACGAATCTAATATAGTGAATAGTTATTATAAGTTTAACAAAATGCGGGAATTATGATCGTCATACGACACTCAAAAAATAAATTCTTGCCAGAGAAACCTAATCAAAGTTCACATAAATCTAGATCGCACATTAGTTGAACTATTTTAATTGATCTAAGATATCAATGACATCTTTGGTTACTTCGTCAATATCTTTCGCACCATCAATGTTTTTCAATACACCTTTTTCATCGTAATACTCTAAAATTGGCTTAGATTGTTTAACATTAACGCTTAAACGATTAGATACTGTTTCCGGATTATCATCTTTACGTTGATAAAGTTTTCCACCATCGATATCACAAACACCATCAACCTTTGGAGGATTAAATACAAGATGATAAGTTGTACCACATTTCTCACAGATACGACGACCTGTAAGACGATTCATTAGCTCTTCCTCAGGAACTTCAATATTGATAACAGCATCAATATTTCTGTCAAGCTCAGACATAATGTTGTTTAATGCCTCAGCTTGCTCAATTGTTCTAGGGAATCCATCTAATAAGAAACCTTTTTTTGCATCGTCTTCAGAAATTCTTTCTTTAACGATACCTACAGTAACTTCATCAGGGACTAATTCTCCACGATCCATGTATGATTTAGCTTCTTTTCCTAAATCAGTTTCATCCTTAATCGCTTTTCTGAACATGTCACCAGTAGATATATGTGGTATTGGGAATTTCTTAACAATTTCACTCGCTTGAGTACCTTTACCAGCTCCAGGTAAACCCATTAAAATGATATTCATAAATTGCCCTCCTACAAATTATCTACCACCAAAGCCTTTATATTCTTTTTGACTCACTTGTGCTTCAAGTGATTTCATAGTTTCAATTGCTACACCAATAACGATTAATAAACTTGTACCACCAATTTGAATTGATTGAGGTAAATTCATAAATTTTGTCGCTATAATTGGAAGAATAGCAATAACTGCTAAGAAAATAGAGCCTACAAAAGTTAAGCGATAAAGTACTTTAGTAATATATTTTTTTGTTTGTTCCCCAGGTCTAATTCCTGGTACATAACTACCTTGTTTTTTCAAGTTGTCAGCCATTTTTTCAGGATTAACTTGAACAAAGGCATAGAAATATGCAAATGCAATAATTAATATCACATAAACAATCATACCATAAGTGTTTGAAGGGTTAGCATATTCTGCAATATTTTGCGCCCAATCAGCTTTAGGGAAGAACAATGTTAATGTTCTTGGCAATAAGAAGAATGCCATCGCAAAGATGACTGGAATAACCCCTGCAGAGTTTACTTTTAAAGGTAGATATGTTGCTTGTGATCCTAAACGTTGTGCAGATTGTTTTTTAGCATATTGAATTGGAATTTTACGTTTCGCTTCCAATACATAAATCGCTCCAATTGTTAATAAAATTAATCCAACAATTAAACCGATGACTTTTAACCATGCTAACGTTGTATCATCATTACCAACAAATGCTTGTTGCACAAATTGGATAATTGATGATGGCAACGTCGATAAAATACCTGCAAAGATAATGATTGAAATACCATTACCTACACCAAATTGTGTGATTTGATCACCAAGCCAAATTAAAAATGCAGTTCCAGTTGTTAAAACTACAGCAATCAATAAATAACTCATGACAGATTGATGAATAATCAATTTACCGCCTAAATAGTTATTAAATTGAAATGCCATACCAATTGACTGTATAAATGCCAATATGATAGCGAAATAACGTGTTACATTGCTAAGCTTTCTTTTACCTACTTCACCTTGTTTAGCCCATTCAGTAAATTTAGGGACAATGTCCATTTGTAATAATTGCATTACGATAGAAGCAGTGATGTACGGCATTATACCCATAGCAAAGATAGAAAAGTTCTTTAAGGCTCCGCCACCAAACGTATTAAGAAGAGCAGCGACACCTTGATCAGAACCTTGCTGTTCAAAAGGCTCAGGATTAACTCCAGGAGCCGGAATATAAGTTCCTATTTTGAATATTACTAACATTGCTAATGTGAAGAAAATCTTGTTTCGAACTTCTTTAGTTTTAAAGAAGCTCATAAACGTTTGAAACATTAGATCACCTCGTGTGCTCCACCTTTAGCATCGATAGCTTCAACCGCTGAAGCTGAGAATTTGTGAGCTTTCACTGTCAATTTTTTATCAAGTGAACCATTACCTAGTACTTTAATACCAGATTTTTCATTCTTAACCACACCAGTTTCAACTAATAAAGCTGGAGTTACTTCAGTACCATCTTCAAATTGATTAAGTTGGTCTAAATTAACAATAGCATATTCTTTACGATTAATGTTAGTGAAACCTCGTTTTGGTAAACGACGGAATAAAGGTAATTGTCCACCTTCAAATCCTGGTCTTACGCTACCACCTGAACGTGCTTTTTGACCTTTTTGACCGCGAGCACTAGTTTTACCATTACCTGAACCAGCACCACGACCTACACGGTTACGTACGCGACGTGAACCTTCAGCTGATTTTAACTCATGTAATTTCATTATTTAGGCACCTCCTTAATTATTTTTCTTCAACTGTTAATAAGTGTTTAACTTTGTTGATTTGCCCACGAATTGCAGGGTTATCTTCAACAACTACTGAACTATTAGTCTTTTTAAGACCTAATGCTTCAACAGTTTTACGTTGTGTTTCAGGACGACCAATAACACTACGAGTGAGGGTAATTTGTAATTTAGCCATTATTTATTTTCCCTCCTTAATTATATAATTCTTCTACTGATTTGCCACGTAATTTCGCAACATCTTCAGCGTTTTTAAGGTTTTGTAAACCATTTAATGTCGCACGTACCATGTTGATAGGTGTATTTGAACCTAATGATTTACTTAAGATATCAGTGATACCTGCTAATTCTAATACGGCACGTACTGGACCACCAGCGATAACTCCTGTACCAGGTGCAGCTGGTTTCATAAATACACTACCAGAACCATAACGGCCAGTGATAGTGTGAGGAGTTGTTCCTTCTACACGTGGAACTACTACTAAATCTTTTTTAGCTGCTTCTACAGCTTTTTTAATAGCTTCTGGTACCTCTTGAGCTTTACCAGTACCGAAACCTACACGACCATTTTTATCTCCTACTACTACTAATGCAGTGAAACGGAAACGACGTCCACCTTTAACAACTTTGGCAACACGATTAATTGTAACAACGCGTTCTTCAAATTCTTTCGTTTCTTCTTCTCTACGAGCCATGTGTTTGTCCCTCCTTTAAATTAAAATTCTAATCCGTTTTCTCTCGCAGCTTCAGCTAACGCTTTAACGCGACCATGATATAAATAACCACCACGATCAAATACGATTTCTTTGATACCTTTATCTGAAGCTTTTTTAGCGATTACTTCACCAACTTTAGTTGATAAATCAACTTTAGAAGTAGAATCACTAGCGATATCTTTATCTTGAGATGAAGCTTGTACTAAAGTTTCACCTTTAGCATCATCAATAATTTGTGCGTAAATGTGTTTGTTTGAACGATATACATTTAAACGTGGTTTTTCAGCTGTACCTGATAATTTAGTACGCACACGAGCATGTCTTTTCAAACGCACTTTGTTTTTATCAATTTTACTGATCATTGTATTACTCCTTTCTTTAGAGAGTTATCTATTATTTACCAGTTTTACCTTCTTTACGGCGAACATATTCACCTTGGTAACGAATACCTTTTCCTTTATAAGGTTCTGGAGGTCTTACTGAACGAATATTAGAAGCGATAGCTCCAACTTGTTCTTTAGATACACCAGATACTGTAACAGTTGTATTTTTCTCTACTGCGAAAGTAATGCCATCTTCAGCTTTAATTTCAACAGGATGAGAGTAACCAACGTTTAATACTAAGTCATTACCTTGCATTTGAGCACGGTAACCTACACCAACAAGTTCAAGAGTTTTTACAAAACCTTGAGAAACACCTTGTACCATATTATTTAATAACGCACGAGTTGTACCATGAACTGTTCTATCTTCTTTAGAATCAGTAGGTCTTACAACTTCTAGAGTGTTTTCATCTTGTTTAAAAGTCATTCTTTCATCAAAAGTTCTAGTTAATTCACCTTTAGGACCTTTTACAGTAGCAGTTTGTCCGTCAAAAGTTACTGTAACGTCACTAGGAATGTCAATAATTTTCTTACCAACACGACTCATGTTATGGCACCTCCTTATTTATTATTACCAAACGTATGCGATGATTTCTCCACCAACGTTACGTTTTCTAGCTTCTTTATCAGTGATGACACCTTCAGAAGTTGAAACTAATGCGATACCTAAACCATTTAATACTTTAGGCACTTCGTTCGCTTTAGCATATACACGTAAACCTGGTTTTGAGATACGTTTTAATCCTGTGATAACACGTTCATTGTTTTGACCATATTTTAAGAATAAACGAATAACACCTTGTTTATCATCTTCAACGTATTCTACGTTTTTAATGAAACCTTCATTTTTTAAGATTTCAGCAATTTGTTTTTTAATATTTGATGCAGGTAATTCTAATTTCTCGTGACGCACCATGTTTGCGTTTCTTACACGAGTAAGCATATCTGCGATTGGATCTGTCATAGTCATTTATTGTTGCCTCCTTTCAAACTCTTTTATCTTACCAGCTAGCTTTACGTACGCCAGGAATTTGGCCTTTATAAGCTAATTCACGGAAACAAATACGGCATAATTTAAATTTACGATATACAGAATGTGGACGACCACAGCGTTCACAACGAGTATATTCACGTACTGCATATTTTTGTTTTTTCTGTTGCTTAGCAACCATAGAAGTTTTAGCCACTTAATTAGCCTCCTTTTAGAGATTATTTACGAAATGGCATACCGAAGTTTGTTAACAATTCACGAGCTTCCTCGTCAGTGTTAGCAGTTGTTACGATAACAATATCCATTCCTCTTACTTTACTTACTTTATCATAATCGATTTCTGGGAAAATTAATTGTTCTTTAATTCCTAAAGTGTAGTTACCACGACCATCGAAAGCTGTTTTAGAAACACCTTGGAAGTCACGTACACGAGGTAATGAAACTGCGATTAATTTATCTAAGAATTCATACATTCTTTCTCCGCGAAGTGTTACTTTTGCACCGATTGGCATACCTTCACGTAAACGGAATGTTGCAACTGATTTTTTAGCTTTAGTGATTAATGGTTTTTGTCCAGTGATTAATTCTAACTCTTCAACTGCATTATCTAACACTTTAGAGTTTTGAACTGCATCACCAACACCCATATTTACAACGATTTTTTCGATTTTTGGTACTTCCATTACTGAACTATAGTTGAATTTTTTAACTAAGTTTTGAGTAACTTCAGTATTGTATCTTTCTTTTAAACGGTTCAAAGTGGATCCTCCTTTCAACTAGTTATTAATTATTAGATTTGATTTCTTCGCCAGATTTTTTAGCGATACGAACTTTTTTACCATCTACAAATTTGTAACCAACACGAGTAGGTTCATTTGTTTTAGGATCTAATAATTGTACGTTAGAAACATGGATTGCTGCCTCTGTTTCTAAGATTCCACCTTCAGGATTTAATTGAGTTGGTTTTTGGTGTTTTTTAATAACGTTAACACCTTCCACAACGACACGGTCTTTTTTAGGTTCAGTAGCGATTACTTTACCTTCTTTACCTTTATCTTTACCTGCGATAACTTTAACGTTGTCACCTTTTTTGATATGCATGTGGGCACCTCCTTAAATATTATGGTTTTAAATAAATTATAGTACTTCTGGTGCTAATGATACGATTTTCATGAAGTTACCTTCACGTAATTCACGAGCAACAGGACCAAAGATACGAGTACCACGTGGGCCTTTGTCATCACGAATAATGACACATGCATTTTCATCAAATTTGATATAAGAACCATCGTTACGACGTACGCCTGATTTAGTTCTAACAACAACTGCTTTCACAACGTCGCCTTTTTTAACAACGCCACCTGGTGTTGCATTTTTAACAGTACAAACGATGATATCGCCAATGTTCGCTGTTTTGCGACCAGATCCACCTAATACTTTGATTGTAAGTACTTCACGAGCACCAGAGTTGTCTGCTACTTTTAAACGCGTTTCTTGTTGGATCATTAGTTAAACCTCCCTTATCTCTAATCTTGTATTAAATAATTACTGATTCTTCAACAATTTCTACTAAACGGAAACGTTTTGATGCTGATAAAGGACGAGTTTCTTGAATTCTAACAATATCTCCTAATTTAGCTGAATTGTTTTCATCATGAGTTTTATATTTTTTAGAGTATTTTACTCGTTTACCGTATAATTTGTGTGTTTTGTAAGTTTCAACAAGTACAGTAATTGTTTTGTCCATTTTATCAGAAACAACTTTACCTACATAAACTTTACGATCGTTTCTTTCACTCACTTTTGTAACCTCCTCTTTCTTATACTTTATTGATTAGCTTTACTTTGTTCAATTTCTCTTTCACGAGCAACAGTTTTTAGACGTGCAATTGTTTTTCTAACTGTACGAATACGTGCAGTTTCCTCTAATTGACCTGTAGCTAACTGAAAGCGTAGGTTAAAAAGCTCTTCTTTTGAAGATTTGATTTGTTCTTCGATTTCTGAAGTGGTTAAGTCTCTAATTTCCTTAGCTTTCATTTGTTTCACCACCCAATTCTTCACGTTTTACAAACTTAGTTTTTACTGGAAGTTTGTGACTTGCTAAACGTAATGCTTCACGAGCTACATCTTCAGATACACCAGCGATTTCGAATAAAATACGACCTGGTTTTACAACTGCGATCCAGCCTTCAACAGCACCTTTACCAGCACCCATACGTACTTCTAAAGGTTTTTTAGTGTAAGGCGTATGTGGGAAGATTTTAATCCAAACTTTCCCGCCACGTTTCATGTAACGTGTCATAGCGATACGAGCAGATTCGATTTGACGAGATGTGATCCAAGAAGTTGTTGTAGCTTGTAAACCATACTCACCAAATGTTACAAAGTTACCGCCTTTAGAACGACCAGTAGTTTTTGGACGATGTTGACGACGATATTTAACACGTTTTGGTAGTAACATTATTATTTTCCTCCTTCACTAGTATTCTTAGTAGGAAGAACTTCACCACGATAAATCCATACTTTAACACCTAATTTACCATAAGTAGTGTCTGCTTCAGCATGTGCATAATCAATGTCAGCACGTAAAGTATGAAGTGGAACAGTTCCTTCTGAATATTGTTCAGCACGAGCGATGTCAGCTCCGCCTAAACGACCTGATACTTGAGTTTTGATACCTTTTGCACCAAGTTTCATAGCTCTAGTTATAGCTTGTTTTTGTACACGACGGAATGAAGCACGATTTTCTAATTGACGTGCGATATTTTCTGCTACTAAACGAGCATCTATATCAACTTTTTTAATTTCCACAACGTTGATGTGTACTTTTTTATCAGTTAAGTTATTTAATTTATTACGAAGTTTTTCAATTTCTGAACCGCCTTTACCAATTACCATACCAGGTTTACCAGTGTGGATTGCGATGTTAATACGGTTAGCAGCACGTTCAATGTCAACGTGAGAAACTGACGCTTCTTTTAATTCGTTATCAATGAATTTACGGATTCTTAAATCTTCGTGTAATAAAGAAGCGAAATCTTTTTCAGCGTACCATTTAGCTTCCCAATCACGGATAACTCCAACACGAAGTCCGATAGGATTAATTTTTTGACCCACAGTATTCCCTCCTTAAATAGTTATTAAGCTTCTTTAGCTTCTTCTTTACCGTCACTTACGACGATTGTAATGTGGCTTGTACGTTTGTTGATTGCACTTGCACGACCTTGTGCACGTGGACGGAAACGTTTTAAAGTTGGTCCTTCATTTGCATATGCTTCTTTAACAACTAATTCATCTGTATTCATGTCATAGTTATGTTCAGCATTTGCTAAAGCGGACATTAATACTTTTTCAATTACTGGTGATGAAGCTTTATTAGTTAATTTTAAAATAGCAATAGCTTCTCCAGCATTTTTACCTCTAATTAAGTCAAGAACTAATCTTACTTTACGAGGTGCGATTCTGATTGTTCTAGCAACCGCTTTTGCTTCCATTAGGATATCCTCCTCTACTTATATATATTGTTATCTACTAGTTTTTTTATCGTCAGCTGCATGTCCTTTAAATGTACGAGTTGGAGCAAATTCACCTAATTTGTGACCAACCATATCTTCAGTTACATAAACAGGTACATGTTTACGACCATCATATACTGCAAAAGTATGACCGATGAAATTTGGGAAAATTGTAGAACGACGTGACCATGTTTTAATTACTTGTTTCTTTTCACTTCCGTCTTGAGCTTCTACTTTTTTCATTAAATGATCATCAACGAAAGGTCCTTTTTTAATACTACGAGCCATTTGGGCGCCTCCCTTCTTATTGTGTGCGTGCAGCTGTTAAGCCGCACACTCAAATAAGTTGTTATTATTTTCTCTTACGTCCACGAACGATAAGTTTATCAGATGATTTTTTACCGCGACGTGTTTTCTTACCAAGCGTTGGTTTACCCCATGGTGACATTGGAGATGGTCTACCGATAGGAGCACGACCTTCACCACCACCGTGTGGGTGATCGTTAGGGTTCATTACAGAACCACGAACTGTTGGACGGATACCTTTCCATCTTGAACGACCAGCTTTACCAGCGTTAACAAGTTCATGTTGTAAGTTACCAACTTGACCGATTGTAGCACGGCAAGTAGATAAAATCATACGTACCTCACCAGAACGTAATCTAATTAATACATATTTACCTTCTTTACCAAGTACTTGTGAACTTGCACCTGCTGAACGAGCAATTTGTCCGCCTTTACCAGGTTTTAATTCGATGTTATGAATTACAGTACCAACTGGAATATTTTGTAATGGTAAAGCATTACCAACTTTGATATCTGCTTCAGCACCACTTTCAACTGTTTGGCCTACTTGTAATCCTTTTGGTGCGATAATGTAACGTTTTTCACCATCAGCATATATTAATAAAGCAATGTTAGCTGAACGGTTTGGATCATATTGAATTGAATCAACTTTAGCAGTGATTCCGTCTTTATTACGTTTGAAGTCAATTACACGATATTGACGTTTATGTCCTCCACCATGGTGACGAACTGTTAATT
Source organism: Staphylococcus sp. HMSC070D05 (assembly GCF_001815595.1). Lineage (NCBI taxonomy): Bacteria > Bacillati > Bacillota > Bacilli > Caryophanales > Staphylococcaceae > Staphylococcus > Staphylococcus sp. HMSC070D05. Next base: position 90,674 of record NZ_KV821095.1, read on the forward strand.
TACCTTGATTGTTACGACCCGCTTTTTTCGGTAGCGGTTGTAATAATGACTTTTCAGGTGTAGTCTTCGTGATTTCAGCGAAGTCTAACGTAGTCATATTACGACGACCATTTGTAATTGGCTTATATTTTTTAAGAGCCATTGTCGCTTACCTCCTTAATGGTAATATTATTTTATTTTAGTTGAATAAGTCGATTGAACCTTCTTTAAGTTTTACAATCGCTTTTCTTCTTTTATTTGTATAGCCTTGATAACGGCCCATACGTTTTTTCTTTGGTTTGTAGTTAATGATATTTACACTTTCAACTTTAACGTCGAAGATTTCTTCAACTGCAATTTTAACTTGAGTTTTGTTAGCACGAGTATCTACGTCAAAAGTATATTTATCTTCAGCCATTGCTTCAGAAGATTTTTCAGTGATTACGGGGCGCTTAAGAACATCTCTAGCTTCCATTATCCGAGCACCTCCTCAACTTTTTTCGCAGCTGATTCAGTAATGATTACACTGTCAGCGCTAGTGATATCTAATACGTTTAATCCTTGAGCTGTACTTACTTGTACGCCAGGAATATTACGTGCAGATAATTCAACGTTTACATCTTCGTTTTCTGTTACTACTAACACTTTTTTAGGTTGTTCAAGTGTAGTTAAAACATTTTTGAATTTTTTTGTTTTTGGTGCATCAAAGCCAAAAGTATCAACGATTGTAAAGTTGTTTTCTTGAACTTTGAAAGATAATGCAGAACGTAATGCTAAACGACGCATTTTCTTAGGCATTTTGTATGAATAGCTTCTAGGAGTTGGTCCGAAAACGATACCACCACCACGCCATTGTGGAGCACGGATTGTACCTTGACGTGCACGTCCTGTACCTTTTTGTCTCCATGGTTTACGTCCACCACCACGAACAGCTGAACGATTTTTCACTGCGTGTGTACCTTGACGTAAAGAAGCACGTTGTAAATTGATTGCTTCGAAAAGAACACTGTTGTTTGGTTCGATTGCGAAAACTGAATCGCTTAATTCAACTGAACCAGATTTTGATCCGTCTACTTTTAATACATCATAATTAGCCATTATGCTTTTTCCTCCTTTCGCTACTTATTATTTATTACCTTTTTTAATTGAAGATTTAATTTCTACAAAACCTTTTTTAGGTCCAGGTACATTACCTTTTACTAAAATAACATTGTTATCAGTATCAACTTGAACAACTTCTAAGTTTTGAACTGTAACTGTGTTACCGCCCATACGTCCAGGCATTTTTTGACCTTTAAATACTCTTGAAGCATCTGAAGCCATACCTACTGAACCTGGAGCTCTATGGAAATGAGAACCGTGAGCCATTGGTCCACGACCTTGACCATGACGTTTAATTGCACCTTGGAAACCTTTACCTTTTGAAGTTCCTGTAACATCAATAATGTCTCCAGCTTCAAAAGTATCTACTGTGACTTCTTGACCTACTTCGTATTCATCAACATTAACGTTTCTGAATTCACGAATGAAGCGCTTAGGTGCTGCGCCAGCTTTTTTAGCGTGACCTTCAGCTGGTTTATTTGCATATTTATTTGATTTAGCATCTTTTTTATAAGCTTGTTTGTCTGCAAAACCTACTTGGATAGCATTGTAGCCATCAACTTCTTCAGTTTTCTTTTGTAATACTACGTTTTGATTTGCTTCTACTACTGTAACAGGGATTAATTCACCGTTTTCTCCGAATACTTGTGTCATCCCAATTTTTCTTCCTAAGATTCCTTTGGTCATCGAAAGTCCACCTCCTAAATTGATCTATTATAATTTAATTTCGATGTCTACACCAGATGGTAAGTTTAAGCCCATTAAAGCGTCAACTGTTTTTGGTGTTGGGTTAACAATGTCGATTAAACGTTTATGTGTACGTTGTTCGAATTGTTCACGAGAATCTTTATACTTGTGCACCGCACGAATAATTGTATAAACAGATTTTTCTGTTGGTAACGGAATTGGTCCAGATACATCTGCACCAGAACGTTTAGCAGTTTCAACAATCTTTTCTGCTGATTGATCAATTACACGGTGATCATAAGCTTTTAATCTGATTCTGATTTTTTGTTTTGCCATAATTTTCCCTCCTTGTTCGTCTACATTGAAGTGATAGACTTCTCCACGAAAACTATCTCACACAACGCCATGGCAAAGCGGCCGGGTGTGTCAGTAACCTTTCGCTTCATCGCTTTCTTCAAGTCCAACATTAAACATGTTACAAGAAAAACACTAATAAATCAAGGTTTTTCTTTAACTTTTTTTATTTACGTCTAACACATACTTAAGTATTGTACTGAAAATTTTTATGTAGTTCAACCATTTTGAGTAAATTTTTTCCCTTTTTTCTATAAACCTTTATAATAGATATAGAGAGTAATGAATTTTGAAATTGTGACTATACATTTTTAATGCTAATTATTTTAAAATTCATGAACTTTATCGGAGGTGAATATAATATATATGAAAAGAAATGTGAAACTTACTTTATCAATCATTAGTATTTTCTTAATAGCTAGCGAATTTTTCTATGGCATTCCTTTTTTAGGAGGCTCAGTTATTCTTAGCTTTGGTTGGCAACCTTTATTATTAAATGCTTTACTTTATCTTATTTTAGGAATCATTCTATTAGTAGATTCTCAAAATACAATTAAGCCAATGGCAATAATCCCATTTATTGGATTAATTGGATCATTTGTTGCTTTTCTACCTATTATTGGTATGTTTACGCATTGGGTACTCTTTTTCTTAATGATATTCTTTATATTTGTTGTGCTCAACGCACCAACTTACATTCCAAATAAAGATTCTAAAGTTATTTATACACAATATAAAGATGATAAAAATAATTAATAATTTCAATATTAAAAAGACACATTTAATTCAAAAATTAAATGTGTCTTTTTATGTCTAACCGTGTACAAACACGAAGTATAAAATAAATAATACCATTAATACATACATGATAGGATGAACTTCTTTATGTTTTTTAGTAATTAACATTGTTATTGGATAGAAGATAAACCCACATGCAATACCTGTAGCAATTGAATATGATAAAGGCATCATAATAATTGTAATAAATGCTGGTACTGCTACTTCAAATTTTTTCCAATTAATTTCAGCAAAGTTTGCCGCCATTAAAATACCAACCACAACTAACGCTGGTGTTGTTACTGCACTTGTAACGACTTCGATTAGCGGACTAAAGAATAATGCTAATAAAAAACAAAAACCAGTTATGATACTTGCAAAACCTGTACGTGCTCCTACTGCAACACCAGAAGTAGATTCAATATAAGAGGTTGTTGTGGTTGTACCAAAAATAGCCCCAACAATTGTAGCAAGTGAGTCTGCAAATAATGCTCTTCCAGCTCTTGGTAATTTATTGTCTTTCATTATACCTGCTTGGGTTGCTACTGCTACTAAAGTACCTGCAGTATCAAAGAAATCAATAAAGAAGAACGTTAAAATAACAATAAGAAACTGAATTGTAAATAATTGGCCTGGATCTTTAAATGCTTCAAAAGCTGCTCCAAATGTAGGTGTAATGCTTGGAATTTTACCTACAATACCTGATGGCGTATGAATTTGACCCGTAATCATCCCTACAATTGCAGTTATAATCATACCAATAAAAATTGAACCTGGAACTTTTCTAGCATATAAAATGATTGTTATAGCAATCCCAAATATGGCTAAAAGTACTGATGGTTTAGTTAAATGACCTAATGTTACAAGCGTTGAATCATTTTTTACAATAATGCCTGCACTTTGTAAACCTACAAAAGTAATAAATAGCCCTATACCTGCCGAAACTGCCATTTTCATTTCATAGGGTATTGCATTAATAATTATTTCTCTCAATCCAGTTGCTGTTAATATCGCAAAGAATATACCTGAAAACAGCACACCTGTTAAACCAATTTGCCATGGAATCCCCATTGTTAAAACAACTGTAAATGCAAAGAACGCATTTAACCCCATTCCTGGGGCAAGCGCAATCGGATATCTTGCAATCAGTCCCATGAATAAAGATCCTACAAAGGCTGCTAATGCTGTCGCTACAAAAATGGCACCTTGATCCATTTTCATATCACTAGATATGCCATTAACTCCTGCTAAACTTAAGACTTGAGGATTCACGGCTAATATATAAGCCATTGATAAGAAAGTTGTGATACCACCGATGATTTCTCTTTTGTAGTTAGTACCATACTCGTCGAATTGGAAGTATTTTTTCACAGCTTTAAACTCCTTTTTTTGAAATACTTTAATAGTTTAATATTACTTACTTAAAAAAACAATACTAAAAACGAACTTTTATCAGTTTATTTTATTATAAGTTCGATTTTAGTTAAAATTTTAAGTTCTTTAATGCATCTTTAAAAGGATTATTATCCAATTCATCATGATTATTCATATATTTTTTCATTTCTTTTTTAGAAATTTTACCATTATTTTTATTTTTCAATCGTTGATCCATGTGTGCTTGTGTTTCAGTATGACCACATACACATCGGTAGACCGCTTCTTTTCCTCTTCCAAACAATGTCATTTTCTTTTTACAGTTAGGACAACGTGCATTTGTTTTACGTTGAATATTCTTTTTAGTATGGCAGGTAGGATCTTGACACACTAGCATTTGTCCGTTTTTAGTTTTTACTTTTATCATAAATTTACCGCAATTAGGACATTCAGTAGAAGTTAAATTATCATGTTTATATTTTTGATCACTATGTTTGATTTCCTCAACAATTTCTTTAGTAAAATCTTTCATCTCATTAATAAATTGTTTAGCATTATATTTACCTTTTTCAATAGAAAGTAATTTTTCTTCCCACTTTGCAGTCATTAAAGGAGAAGTTAGCGCTTTAGGAGAAAGCTCTAATATTTGCTTTCCTTTAGATGTCACTTTTAATTTCCCATCTTTTGATTCTATTGCATTAAGCTTGAATAGTTTTTCAATAATATCTGCACGCGTCGCTACTGTTCCAATTCCTCCCGTCTTATGAAGGGTATTAGCATACTTTTTGTCATTCAATTGAATATAATTTTGTGGATTTTCCATCGCCTTAAGTAAGCTACCTTCATTGAAATATTCTGGTGGTGTTGTTTCATGTTCGCTTACTTTGACTTGTTTTATATGATAGGTCTCATTCTTGCTAAAAGTGATAGTCTTATTAGAAGTAGAATCATTGTTACTAAGTGCTTTAAAGCCTAATTTACGTGTGACATTTTCGGCATGTTTAAATTGATATTCTCCCACTTTTAAAATAACCTGTGTCGCTTCATACTGATAAGGATCCATTAATGTTTCTAAAAATCGTTGTACAACCATTAAATATATTTTTGTTTCTCTGTTAGTTAATGTATCAAAGTTGGGTCTAATTTCAGTTGGGATAATCGCATGATGGTCTGACACTTTTTGATTATTAAAAATATGCATCTTCGTTGTAAATGACTTAGTCATTAACTGACGAATTTGTGATTTATAATCAGTCGCTAATAAGGCTTGGAGACGTTCTTGTATTGTATCTGTCATATCATTAGACAAGTAGTTAGAATCTGTTCTTGGATATGTTAATAGCTTATGACGTTCATAAAGATTCTGTAAGATATTTAAAGTTTCTTTGGGCCCCATTTTAAATCGTTGGTAAGATGCTTGTTGTAAATCAGTTAAATTATATAAAGGTTTTGCGTAAGATTTTTTTTGCTTAATTGAAACATCTTCAATCTGACCTATTTGTCCTTCTAGTTTTTTAGATAATTTTTGTATTTCTTCTTTATTAGAAAATCTTTTATTAGTTTGAATATCAAACATAGCGTCATTTACATTTAAAGAAAGTGTGTAATACTTTTGAGGTTTAAAGTGATTAATTTCTTGTTGTCGATGATAAACCAGTTGAATCGTTGGTGTTTGTACCCTTCCTAATGAAAGTTGAGCATCATATTTAGTTGTCAATGCTCTAGTAGCATTAATACCCACTATCCAGTCCGCTTCACTTCGTGCAAGAGCTGCTTGATACAAGTGATTATATTCACGTCCATCTTTTAAATGTTTAAAGCCTTGTTGTATTGCTTTTTTAGTCACCGAACTAATCCATAAACGTTTAATTGGCTTTTTATTTTTCACTTTATCTAAGATGAGACGTGCTACTAGCTCTCCTTCACGCCCAGCATCTGTAGCAATAATAATGTCTTTCACATCTTTATTTAATATTAAAGATTTTACAATTTTAAATTGTTTACTTGTCTTACCTATAATTACAGTATGCATTTTCTTAGGTAATATAGGTAAATCTTCTAGTTTCCATTCTTTATATGTTTTGTCATAATGTTCTGGTTGAGCATTTGTTACTAGATGACCTAAAGCCCATGTCACTATATAGCGCTGATTTGCAATATATCCATTACGTTTTTCTTTAATATTTAGTGCTTCTGCAATATCTCTCGCTACTGAGGGTTTTTCCGCTAGAATTAATGATTTCATTCAAATTTCCTTTCACATTCTTACATTTTATTTTCATACGTTTAATATTGTAACATGTATAGCAATAGTGTTACTTTCCATCTCATCTTATTAATTTAAAGTAAACCCCTATATTTAAATTAAGCTTACTAAAATACTTTGGCTATACATTTTTATCATATTAGTCTTTTATATTTTATGAAAAAATGAGCAATTGCATTTTATATCATTCACAAATAATATAAAATATTCATCAAGTGTTATGGAAAGGAAAGCACTTATTTTTGAAAAGGAGAGTGAGTAATAAATGCAGATTATTAACATATTAATCGCCTTATTACCTGCATTATTTTGGGGGAGTCTCGTATTAATCAATGTATTTGTAGGAGGAGGTCCATACAATCAAATTAGAGGTACAACGTTAGGTACATTGGTTATTGGTCTAATCTTACTTCTTACAGGTCATGCACAATTTGATAACCCTACTGTCATTATTGTAGGGTTAATTTCTGGTGCAATGTGGGCATTCGGTCAAGGAACTCAATTACAATCTGTTAACCTTGTCGGCGTATCTAAAACAATGCCTATTTCTACTGGTTTACAATTAGTAGGTACAACTTTATTTAGCGCTATCTTTTTAGGTGAATGGAGTACTGGATTACAAGTTACTTTAGGACTTATCGCAATGGTTTTATTAGTAACAGGGATTACACTGACATCACTAAAAGGAAAAAATGAACGTTCTACAAAAGATCCTAATTTTAGTAAAGCAATGGTTATTCTAGTTGTAGGTACATTAGGTTATGTAGGTTATGTAGTAATCGGCAATATATTTGGCGTAAATGGTACTGATGCCTTATTCTTCCAATCAGTTGGTATGGCTATTGGTGGATTTTTACTTTCAATGAGACATGAAACAAATATTAAATCTACCACACTTAATATTATTCCAGGGATTGTTTGGGGAATAGGTAACTTATTTATGTTCTATTCTCAACCTAAAGTTGGTGTAGCAACAAGTTTCTCATTATCACAATTACTAGTTATAGTTTCTACTCTTGGTGGTATATTCTTATTAGGTGAGAAAAAAGATCGACGCCAAATGATTGGGATTTGGTCTGGTATTGCGTTGATTATCATCGCAGCAATTATATTAGGAAACTTAAAATAAGTATATTGAGGAGGTCATACAATGTTTTCTGAATTAGAAAATAAAGTTGTTGTTATTACTGGCTCTGGCAGTGGCATAGGAAAAGCAATGGCGGAAGTTTTTGGTAAAGAAAAAGCGAAAGTAGTCTTAAATTATAGATCAGAACGTCATATGGAAGAACTTGGTGCCCTTCAAGAAACAATCAAAAAATCTGGCGGTGACTCAATTACGGTGCAAGCCGATGTTTCAGTCGAAGAAGATGTGAAACGATTAGTAGAAACTGCTGTTAAAGAATTTGGAACAATTGATATCATGATTAATAATGCTGGTTTTGAAAAAGCCACTCCAAGTCATGAAATGTCTGTGGCTGAATGGCAAAAAGTCCTTGATATTAACTTAACAGGTGCATTTATTGGTTCACGTGAAGCGGTAAAACAATTTTTAAAAGAAGATAAAAAAGGTATTATTATTAATACTTCAAGCGTGCATGATACAATTCCTTGGCCAAATTACGTTAACTATGCTGCAAGTAAAGGCGGTCTTAAGTTAATGATGGAAACAATGTCAATGGAATATGCCCAATATGGCATTCGTATTAATAATATCTCTCCAGGTGCCGTTGTGACTGAGCATACAAAAGAAAAATTCTCCGATCCAAAAACACGTGCCGAAACATTAGAAATGATTCCAGCTAGAGAAATCGGTGATGCAAAAGATGTAGCAAACGGTGCATTGTTCTTAGCTTCTAATTTAGCTAGTTATGTTCATGGAACAACATTATATGTTGATGGTGGTATGATGAACTATCCTGCATTTATGGGTGGAAACGGGTAATCTTACTATAAAGTAAAAAAGCAAGCGATGATTAAAAATCGCTTGCTTTTTTCATATATATATGTAGTTTTTATACAAAGATAGCTTGATAAATATATATAATAATAATACTTATCACAATAGAAATATTAGTAACCATTCCCACTAACGGCAATGTTTTATATTTAAATTGAATTGAATATGGAATAATTGCCACACCCACAGGAAGTAACCATGTAATTAATAACGTTGTTTTAATCATATCATCCGATGTTGGTAAGAAAAAGTGGACTAATAAACCAGCAATACATCCAAGTCCGTAATGAACAATTAAATATTTCACTGCAATTGGTAAAAATTGTTTTTCGATTCTGAAGCTCAACATAATTCCAAGTAAAATCATTGATAAAGGCATGTTCGCTTTAGAAATAATTGTAAAAAAATCAATTGAAGCTTTTGGTAAATGAATATTAGTCATATTAAGTATAAACATTACAATATAAGTAACGAGTGGTACTGAAGAAATTAACTTTTTCCCTAAAAATTTGAAATTAAATTGATCACTACCTTCACTGTAATAACTACCTACAAAGTAAGTGACTCCAAACATAATAATTGCCCCACCGATATCGGCCATACCAAAATAAATCATACCATTTTTAGGCCAAATTGTTTCTACAAGTGGATAAGCAAATAAACCAATGTTTAATGACGCTGCCATCATACCTACTGAACCCTTGACATGATTATCATATTTTCTAAATAATGCAACCATAATTACTTTAGCCAATATGCCATAGATGAGCATCATAATTGGTAAAATAGAAAATGATAAATCAAGATTTGCACTATTTAAATTGACAATAACTAAAGAAGGTAATGTGACATTCAATACAAGTGTAGACAATACTTGACTATCTGCGGATTTAATAAAATTAATACGTTTAAGCAAGTAACCTAATGCAATTAACAAAATAATGATTATAAATTGCTCAGTCACAATTCATCCCTTCTTCCCTAATATTCCATTACAACTCATTACTCTAACACAATTAACAGTATTTTTAGAAGTTACTTGTTTCATGCTATAATCATTACTAATCATATTAATAAATAAGGAGTTCGACTAGACATGGATTTAGAATCACAATTAGCTGAGCTTAAATACGATTATATTCGTTTACAAAATGATTTAGAGAAAAAAGAATCACTAAATCAACAGATTGATCCTTTAGTAAAACAATTAGAAGAAATTGAAAAAGAAATTTCAGACATACGTTCAAAATTACGTCAGAAATAATTATTCAATATATCTAGGCATTAAAGCTCATGAATGCTATGATATTAGTCGTAATAGAAAGGATGTCATCAAGTGAAAATATACTTAATTTTATTACCCATACTGTATCTTATTGTAAGTTATATCAGTATTTTTAAAATGAAATCAATGTTCGTACATATTTTACGTATTATTATGGGAATATTATTATTATTTGTAGTAGCTATCACTACGATCCAATTTCCTAGTGAAAATTGGTGGGTATTTGTTGTATTGCTTCTTCTTGTAGGAAATGTAGAAGTTACTGCTTTTAAAGCACTTAAAAACGATCATAAAGGTGTTTCAATTTTAAATATTATATCTATCATTATTTTTGTAATATATATTATTTTAACTTTTACTATGTATTAATAAAAAAGCAATTGAACGTATGTGTATACGTCTCAATTGCTTTTTTTGACTTATCCTAAATTTATCTTTATTTACGTATAAGTTTGTTTTTTAAAGTAAAGAGTATTTCATAGATAACAGGCACTACGATTAAGGTTAGTAGTGTTGATGATACTAATCCACCTATAACTGTAGCAGCCATTCCTTTAGAAATTAGAATTGAACTATTTTGCCCAAATAATAATGGTAATAATGCGCCGATTGTTGCAACTGCAGTCATCAAAATAGGTCTAATTCGAGTTCCTCCCGCTTCAATTAAAGCTTCTTTCATTGACATACCTTGATGTTCATTTGAAATCACTCTGTCAATTAATACAATTGCATTTGTAACAACAATACCAATTAACATCAACATACCAATTAAACTTGGTACTGAAATGGTTTCCCCGGTAATCAATAATGCAAATACTATACCAATAGCTGTAAATGGTAATGAGAATAAAATTGTAAATGGTGCTAAACCGCCTTTGAATGTGATAACCAACACAAGATACACAATAACAATAGCAATAAGCATTGCAAAAGCGAGTTGGCTCATAGCTGTATTAATATCATCTGTTGCACCACCAACATTAAACTTAACGTTATTAGGTTTATCAATTGTATTGATTTCACGCATCACTTTACTAGAAGTTCCACCAACATCAGAAGCAGTAATCTTACCTGAAATTGTTGTAGCATAATCACCATCTTCTTGAACAAGTTTACTTGGTGTTGTTGTTTTGTTTAAACGTGCAATATCTTTTAATTTAACAGTTTCTCCACTTGGTGCGTGTAAGTCGATGTTTTCTAGTTTATTTTGAGACCAATTTGTTTGTTTATTCTGTTTTACTTTTACATCTATATTATTACCATTTTCTTTAACAGTTGTAATTGTTTTTTCTGGTAAGTTCTCATTTAAATTCAATGCTAATTGTGCAGCTGAAATACCTTTATCTGTTGCTTTATTTTGTTCTACTTTGATTTCATATTGTTCATAGGTCTGTGATAAATCTGAATTGACATCTGCTACACCTTTAATGGATTTCATTTTATTTTCAACTTTAGTTACTGTACTTCTAATTGCATCAGTAGAAGGTCCTTTAACAGTTACGTCCACTGAATTGTTTCCAGCTCCTGTACCTAAGTCTTGATTTTTCCATTCACCTGGGTCTTTCATTTTAGAAAGATGTGTAACCACTTTATCTGGTTCTTCCTCAAAGTGAGGTGTATTCGAATCATATTCCACCATAATAGCCATGCTATTCGTGGTTCCTGTTGGATCTGCTGGAGAAGGTCCACCTACAGAAAATTGAACTGTTTTAACTTTATCTTTACTTTGAAGATATTTTTGAGCTTTTTCAGCATGTTTAAGTACTGCTTCTTCAGTTTCTCCTGGTTTAGGTGTATAAGTTAACGCTAAGAACTTATCTTCTCCAGTAGAAATATAACTTGTTCCTAACTTAGTTGCACCAATTCCTATACTCGCAATTAATATAACAATACTAATAATAAGAACAAGCCATTTATGATTAAGTGACCAACCCAGTACTCGTTTATATTCCTTACTAATTCTCCCTAATTTATTTTCTTCATTAACATTGCCATTTATTTTTATTCCATTTTTAAAGAACGTTGAGGCAAGAGCTGGTACAACAGTAATAGAAACAAGAAGCGAAGCCAGTAAACTAAATGTGATAGCTAACGCAAATGGTCGAAACATTTCACCTACTGAGCCTGAAACAAAAGCTAGTGGTAAGAAAACTATAATTGTAACAATCGTAGAAGATAAAATAGGTTTAAATACCTCTCTCGTTGCACTAATAACTAAATTGTTCCCTTTTAATTGTTCACCTGGATCTGATAATCGGCGATAAATATTTTCTACTACAACAATAGAATCATCTATGACCCGACCAATCGCAATAGTCAATGCACCTAAAGTTAAAATATTAAGTGATACATTACTTAATTTCAGTGCAATAAGTGCAATCAAAATAGATAACGGAATTGAAACGATAGATATCGCTGTTGTTTTAATATTTCTTAAGAATAATAAAATAACAATAATTGCGACGATGGTACCTAAGGCCGCTTTTTCAATCATAGTATATAATGAATCTTCAATTGGTTTAGCTGTGTCCATTGTTTTTGTGGCTTTGATATCACTGTTATTCTTAACAAACTCGTCTATTTTCTTTTGCGTTGCTCTAGCCACTTGAACTGTATTTGCATCTTGTGCTTTCATTACTTGTACGTTAACTGCATCTTTACCATTTGTTTTTGAAATAGAATCTCGTTCATCGCCCACAGTGATTTTAGCTAAATCTTTAAGTGGCACGCTTGGCATTTGACCATTTGTTTCTTTTAAAGAGCTATTCGCTTGCGATTGACTTGAACTAGATGATTGACTGCCCTCTTGGCCAGTATTGCTAATACTATTATCGTTAGAATCGCTTGATTGTCCTTGACCTGCTATAGAAAGAGGGATCTTTAAATCTTTTAATGCACTGACTGATTTAAATTGACCATCCACAACGAGAGATTTTTCATTATTTCCAAATTGAAATAAACCGAGTGGTGTTTCTCTAGTCGCTGTCTTAATGTAATTTTCAACATCATCCGCAGATAACCCTACTTTATCTAATTCTTTTTGTTTAAATTTCAAAGTAACTTGACGTGTCGTTTGTCCATTCAGTTGTGCACTTTGAACACCGTCAACAGTTTGAAGTTTAGGTATTAATTGTTCATTAATTTCTTTTGTAGTCGTTCTTAAGTCATTACTTTTATTTGTAAATGAGTAAGCTACGATAGGAAAGGCGTCGATGGAATTACGTATTAATTCTGGTTCACTTACTCCATCCTTAAAATCGATTTTATCTATTTCTTTTTTCAGTACTTCTTCAGCTTTATCCATGTCAGTTCCGTTGTTATATTCAACTTTCACAATTGAAGCATTAGATATCGATTGTGTTTCTACACTTTTTACATAAGCGAGTGATCTGACTTGTTTATCAATTTTCGAGCTAATTTCACCTTGTGTCGTTTGAGGTGTAGCTCCTGACATCGTCGTTTGGACAGAAATAATTGGATTTTCAACATCAGGTAATAATTCTAATTTAAGTTTAGCACTTGAATATATGCCACCTATAATGACTAAAAGAACCATTAAAAAAATAGCAAACTTATTACCTAATGAAAATTGAAGCATCTTTTTAATCATTTTGTTACTTCTCCTATAATAAGTGATTAATATTGGTAAAAAAATCTGAACGTTTCTTCATAGAATCGTTCAGATTAAATACTGTAAATTAATTATTTACGTTTTAATTTGCGAGAGAGTTTAATTTTGGCTTTTGTAAGTCTTGGTTTAACTTGTTCGATTAATTGATATAACGGTTGATTTAAGACATAATCAAACTCACCAATTTTTTCACTTAAATAAGTGCCCCATACACGTTTAAAAGCCCATAATCCATAGTGTTCAGAATCTTTTGATGGATTATTATCTGTGCCACCAAAGTCATACGTTGTTGCACCATGATCTCTTGCGTATTTCATCATTTCATATTGCATATGATGATTTGGTAAGAAATCACGATAATCATTTGAAGAAGCTCCATATAAGTAATATGATTTTTTACCTGCAAACATAAGTAATGCGCCTGATAAATATACGCCTTCTGGATGTTCTTGATTTAATCTTTCTAAATCTTCTTTTAATTCAGTTGTCTTAGAAATCTTATTTTTTATATCATTTAATTTGTTAGCTGTCTTTTTGTCATTTGGACGTGCTTCTGACTTCGCTTCTAATTTAGCTTTTTCTGCTTCTTGAGCTTCTAGATCTTTATTCGTTTCATCAAGCACTTGTTGTGGCTCTAATTTCACTAAGAATAATTCTGCATCCCCATCTTCATGTAATGAGTCATAAATATTCTCAAAATAGCTAATATCACGTGTTAAGAAACCATCACGTTCACCCGTAATTTGCATTAACTTCGCAAATGTTTTAAGTCCTTCACGATTTGAGCGTTCAACTTTAGTACCTCGTTTAAGCGCTAATCTAACTTTAGAACGGTTACGGCGTTCAAAGTTTTGAATAATTTCATCATCAGTTTTATCAATAGGTGTAATCATTGTCATACGAGGTTGAATATAGTCTTTTGACAATCCTTCTTTAAACCCTTTATGTTTAAATCCAAGCATTCTTAAATTTTTAAGTGCTTCTGTGCCATGTTCTACTTCAACATCTGGATCAATCTTAATCGCATACGCTTTTTCTTCTTTAGCGATTTTTTTTGTTTCATTTAAAAGTGCTCTTAGTACATCTCTATCATTATAATCGGCTACGAATCCACGTGATACATAGCATAATGTAAATGGTAACTTCGGTACCTTTTTAAATAATAACTGTCCTACACCTTTAATTTTACCATTTTCACCTACTGCCACACGTTTTGAATACCATCCAGTTAAGCGCTTTGTCTCTGCCCATTTTGTCAGTTGCAATAAATCACCATTCGGATGAGTTTTTACAAATTCGTCATGTTCCTGATTTGTGATATTCATCTTTTCCATGCTATATAAAACTCCTTTATCTTTGCATTACTTATCATTATACATTGTAGATTTGAGAGTGTCGACAAACTCATAATAGAAGTTGAATTTTCTTCAAAAAGCTATTCTTTTTGTTATACTTAGTGAATGAAAAACACTACTATTTTTTATTAAAGAGGTTTTTAAAATTGAGAAATATTATTTTACTTATATTTATTGTATGCAATGCTATTGCAATAATTTATACAATGGCTCATCCTTTAACTATAAATTTTTTTAGTCTGAGAGTGATGTTTGTCGCTTTATCACTTGTACTTACCATTTTATTTATACTATTAAAAACAAATCGTTTTTCTTTAATACTAAGCTTAATCTCTTTAGTACTAGTTTTTATTCATATTGCTTTTATCGCACATAGTACTTATACATATCTATTTAATTAGTTCCTTCATTAGGTTCGAAGCGATATTTGGCTCCTTTAATAATGATTGAATAAGGAGTCGTAGTTTCATTATCTTTAAAAATAATGGTATTGTATCCAGATTGAGCCGCATCTTGAATCCGATAAACGATAGTATCCCCCTCTAATTTTAAATCAGTGTAGTTCTCATTTTCTTCTATAATATCCATATTAAACCAGGTTTGCCACTTAGTTAATGTTTTAGAACGTTTAGAACTATCTATTATAATTTTATCAATTTTAAATTGTTTTTGAAAAAATGAATCTAAATCTTGCATATAATCTACGTTATTTTTATTCCACTCAATAAAAAAAGGAGGCCTTACCATATAGTCGGGATCAGCGATATAGAGTAACTTCCATCTTATCTTTTCTCCCTTTTTATCTTCTCTGTCCATATTTATAGGACCAATCGTATCAATATGATGTTCGTTTAAAGATTGTTTTAGTTTCTCTATATCTTCCGTTCTAAATGCCATTGTTTTAAATCCTTGCTTAAAATCATCTTGAACAATTTTCGTTGCAAAAGCGACTCTACCCTTCTCAGTTTTAGCTTCTTTCTTTAACTTTTCGACATTTTCAACATCTAAAAGTTCGATGTAATTTCCATTTATATAAGTTAAACGATTGAAAGTGCCATATTGATGATGCTTGCCTCCAGAATGAATTTTTAATAACTCACCTGGATATTTAAATCCTTTTAATTGATCGACGTAATGAATCATATGATCAAATTTCAATTTCATGTATCAATATCCCCTTTACTAATTTAAACTTAATTGTATTTTAACAAATTTCACTATACTTTACTCTATAACTTATATTTAGTGTTGAAAAACGAATGAAATCGGCGTATAATAATTTTCGGTATTAATTAGTTAGCCTTGCTAACCAATTTTAAGGGAGACAATTTAAAATGCTCACAAATGAATTTTTTAATAGTTTTATTGGTATTTATCGTCCTTATATTAAACGTACTCAACCTATATTAGATCAATTTGGTCTACATACAGGTCAGTGGTTAGTGCTTAAAGATATTGCTACATATGATCAAACGACTTTAGTTCAAATATCTAAACGTCGTTTTATTGAAAAACCGACTGCGCGTAAAATTATTAAAGTCCTATTTGAAAAAGATTTACTTTTGGTTACTCCAGGTACTGACAAACGTGAAAAGCTATTAAGTTTATCTGAAAAAGGACAGCAATTATTTGAGGACATGAATGCTTGTATTACACCTATTCAAGAAGATTTAATCCATCAATCTAATATATCTAATGATGACTTGGATCACGTCATAGCAATTATGAAAAAATTACATACCACATTATCGAAGGGGGATACTCATGAATCAGACTAGTACTATTAAACAACCTATTTTTACTAGAAGTTTTACAATCAATTTTATCATTAACTTCTTTGTTTATTTATGTATGTACTTATTATTAGTTATCATCGCTGATTATTCTAAAACATCCTATCATGTGTCAGACAGTATATCTGGACTTGTTGTAGGACTATTTATTATTGGATCATTAATAGGACGTTTTGGAACAGGAAAGTATGTCAATCGTTTTGGTCCTAAAAAAATTTTAATTGTTGGTTTAATTTTTCTAATCATTACTCAGTTACTTTATTTTATCTCTGGGTCGATAACCATCTTGATGTTTGTACGACTCCTAAATGGAATTGCTACAGCTATCGCAACGACAGCTACAGGTACAATTGCTGCACATGTTACCCCTGTAGAACGTAAAAGTGAGGGTATTAGCTTATTTTCACTGAGCCTTGTTCTTGGATCAGCTATTGGGCCTTTTTTTGGAATTTTATTATTGAAATCATTCTCAATTAATTTACTATTTCTTATCTGTCTCATACTAGGAATCGCAAGTTTAATTGTTTCACTCTTTATTAAAATTGATTTTAATCCTACTAAAAATGCAGTTGATAGAAAAGTAGCTCAAGCTTCTGGTTTCAATATTCATAATTTTATTGCTAAAGAAGCTGTACCAGTAGCAATTGTTATGATGATCATCGGGTTAAATTATGCGTCAATCCTAACATTCTTAAAACCTTTTGCTGAGCAACGTCATTTGTTAGAAGCATCTAGTTATTTCTTTATTTTCTATGCGGTCGCTTCATTAATCACTCGACCTATTGCTGGTAGAATGATTGATGCAAAAAATGAAAACGTTGTGGTTTATCCAGCTTTTCTTGCCTTAATTATCACATTTGTTTTATTAGTATTTAGCTATAATGGTTGGGTATTATTACTTGCTGGCGTGTTCTTAGGTATTGGTTATGGAAACCTCTCTTCTTCAATGCAAGCCATTGCAATTAAAGTCTCCCCTTCAAGTAAATATGGAATTGCAACTTCAACTTACTTTATAGGATTAGATATTGGTATTGGCTTTGGTCCCTCGTTGCTTGGATTATTTACAGATTCAATCACGTATACTCAAGTTTATCTCATTATGGCTATTGTAGCTGCTTTATGTACAGTACTTTATTTAATTGTTCATGGTAGAAAAGTACATGGTAATACGTATTAATCTTTCATTTAATATATAAAAAGGAGCACCCCTATTATTCGTTATAGAATATGAGAGGTGCTCTTTTTATTTAATTAATTTGCAATACTAATAGCTTCAATTTCATTTTTCATTTTATCTAATACTTTTTGTTGAGACGCATTAAAGAAATAAAATACTTGTCGTTCATCTGTTTCAGAACGTAATTTAGAAATTAATTCTTTCTTGTAAATTTTGCGAATGATTACGTCAATTTTGCTTGTATCCCATAACATTTCAAAATGTAATGTATCGCGTAACTCTTTTCCGCTAATTTTTTTACCTTCATACACTTTAAATAAAACGACAAATTCCTCAATAGAAATTTTATACGTCATTTTTAACCAATGTTTTAGTTGACTAAGTTCTTTTTCCGCTTCAATAAAGCGATTCACTTTATTATTCATAGTACATGCCTCCAAAGTTGATTCTAAGTTGTATAAATACATAATATAATAAAATTGCTTAATTTAATTATATAACATATGTACAATTTAATCTATTACAAATATTAATTTATATCTGTTTAGTGATTAATATAAATTACTTTGAAATTATTAAAATTAATTAAAGCTACTATCAAATTAAAATACAGAAGTAAGTGATATCACATATGATTATCACTTACTTCTGTATAGATTAACCACCAATATAATTCATATTAATTTTCTTTCGTTGTCGATTTTTTACTGTTTGTTCTGTACGTTCATCTGAATAACGATCATCACGTGCTTGCCATAATGAAATGAACGTGTCTTTTAATTTTTGATGTGTAGCACCACTACGCAATAATGATTTAATATCAAAACCATCAATCACACTAAATAAACATCCATAAAATTTTCCATCAGATGATAGTCTTGCTCTTGTACAAGTAGAACAAAATGAAGCTGAAACACTGGTGATTAGACCAAACTGTGCACCATTATCTTTATGTCTATAATATGTGGCAACTTCACCAAAGTATCTAGGTGGAAGTGGTTCTATATCAAACTTTTTTTCAATAGTAGATAGCATTTCTTCTTTCGTAACAACTTTATTAAAATCCCAACCATTATCATTACCTACATCCATAAATTCAATGAATCTTATTTGAATGTGTTTATCTTTAAAATATTCGATCATAGGTAGGATTTGCTCATCATTAATTCCTTTTTGTATAACTACATTTACTTTTACATGAAATCCAATAGATACCGCATAATCAATTTGTTGCAAGATGGTAGAAGCTTTAATGTTACGGTTATTGATTGCTTGAAATACCTCATCATCAATTGCATCTAAACTTACATTAATTCTACGTAATCCTGCATCATACAACTTTTGACCATGTTTTTTTAAAAGTAAACCATTAGTAGTCATACCAATATCTTCAATACCCTCAATACGATTGAGTTTTTCAATTAATTTATATAAATCACGTCGTAACAAGGGTTCTCCACCAGTGATTCTTAATTTTTTCACGCCTAATTCAGCATAAACTTTGGCAATTGTTGTAATTTCATCAAATGTCAGTAATTCCTCTTTAGGTAAAAAAACAAAATCATCACCAAATATTTCTTTTGGCATACAATAATCACATCTGAAATTACAACGATCTGTTACAGAAATTCGTAAATCTCTTATAGGACGTCCTAATTTGTCTTTAATTTGGATCGTCATTAACGCGTCCCCCTTTAATCATTAATCTGATGAAGTAAAGTATTCAAATCATCTTGATAATTAATATTTTTAGACCAATTTTTTAAAGGCTGAACCTCTTTAGTATCTAGAAAACATGTTATCACATTTTTATATACATGCCGTAAACTATAATCATTAGAATTGAGTACTTTTTCAATATTCGAAATGACTCCTCGACTATAAAAAGCAATGGTCGGTATAGGTTTATCATTGTCTGAATAAGCTATAATATCTGCTTGATGTTCCATACGCTGTGAAATTGTAAATTGATATAGTTGACTTATTGCTTCTTTAGTAATCATAGGAGTATCTACAGAAACCACAAAAAATAATTCTTCATTATTATAATGTTTCATAACTGTGTAGATTCCTGATAACGGACCTTTATCTGCATGTGTTTCTTCATCTACCATAATATGTTTATACTCAAATTCATTCTTAAGTTGTTTGTTTGTACTGATAATAATATCGTCAAATAAATTCGTTTCTGTTAATGTGTTAATAATTCGTTTATAGAACATTTGCCCGTGAATACAAGCAAATGCTTTAGGACTACCAAAACGTTTAGAGTGTCCCCCAGCTAGAATAATTGCTTTCATATTTAACCACCACTAACTGGAGGTATTAACGCAACAATATCATCTTGCTTTATAATATCATTAAGTTGAACAAATTCTTCATTCACAGCTACTTGAAATTTTTTATCACGAATGGATGGGTGACGTTCAAATAATAATTCTTTAAATGTTTCTACTGTAATATCTTCTATTAAATCAATGTCCTCTGAATTCATTTCTAATATTTCTTTTATTTCTGCAAAATATAATACTCTCATTTAAGCCCCTCCCTTAGTTGCTTGACTGTGGTCTCCTCTTTGATGTCCTTGCCATTCTGCACCGTCTTCCCAAATTTCTTTTTTCCAAATCGGCACAATTTCTTTAATTCTTTCAATCGCATATTCATTTGCACGATAGGCGTCTTTACGATGTGGCGAAGAGACAGCAATCAATACTGCAATATCGGAAATGTGCAGAGGACCAATACGATGTACAATCGTTGTTATCGTTCCTGGCCAACGCTGTGTAATTTCTTCTCCAATTTGTTCTAGTTTTTTTTGAGCCATTGGAACATAAGCTTCATACTCAAGATATTCTGTTTTCACCCCTTTAGTCCATTCGCGAACATGACCTGTAAAGACAACAACAGCTCCTTGATGTTCATTTAAAGTAAATGTTCTATATTGTTCGGGCTCAATTGGATTCTTCACGATTTCAAATTGTTTCATTTTTTATTCATCCTTTTGTTTCATCCATTTTAGTAACCATTGCTCATAGTTGTTTAAAGCATTCTCATTATTATAATTATAAAAATATTGAACATGTGTAAGAAGTCTCAGTTTTTCTAATTCTTCTTGGGTCTGATATACCACTATTTTGTCATAATTCTCATGTTTAAACCCTTCAACTAAAATAACGTCATAACTAATAGTTACACTTTCTTTTATCAGCTCTTCAAGCGACGGCTGATTTCTACGTGTTACCGTTTGTTGATAAGCAGATCCTTGAACAATACTCTGATCTGCACCAGCTTCAAAATGTTTCATATGATCCACATTAGAAGATTGAAGCGTAATATCATCTTTATCATGTCCATGATGTTTAATCGTTACAATATGATAGCCTTGAGATTTTAAAAATGTAATAGATTGTTGTAACAACGTTGTTTTACCCGAATCTTTAAAACCGACTATTTGTAAAATCATAATGATAGTTCCTCTTCGAAAACATTCGATTCAGTTAAAATAACATCTACAGTATGTCCGGCTTTAAATCCTCTTGTCCCCCCTGGCAACATAATCATTGCATTACTATGTGCTATTGCTACCACAGCACCCGATTTATTAAATCCGGATGGAACCACAGTCGCACAATTATGAGTAAAAGATGCAGTTGCTCGAATAAATCTTGTAAATGGATTGGCTTTCGCAAAATCTTCCATTAATGTTGCTTTCACAACTTGAGGGTAAACTGCTTTGGCTTGCATCATATGTTTCACTGCTGGTTTAACAAATAATTCAAAACCAGTAAAACAAGCCGATGGGTTCCCTGATAAACCAAATAAATACTTATTATTTGCAACTGCCACAGTTGTCACACTTCCAGGACGCATCGCAATTTTATTAAATAACACTTCTGCTTGAATTGCTTTGTATATCTTTGGTAAAAAGTCATAATCCCCTACCGAAACACCTCCAGTAGTAATGACAATATCATGATCTTTCATTGCTTTAGTGATGACTTGAATACTACTTTCTAAGTCATCTTGTTGTATACTATAAGGCTCTATCGTTAATCCCATTTTATCAGCTAATGCTTGTATCATCGGACCATTAGAATTTCTAATTTTTCCTGGTTGTAATTCTTCGTCTACATTCAATAATTCGCTTCCAGTAGCAATGACTGCAATACTTGGTTTTAAAAACACAGGCACTTCTGTATAACCATAGGTCGCTAGTACTGCAATAGCTCCAGGATTAATGACTTGTCCTTTTTTTAAAACAATATCTCCTGTTTTCGTTTCTTCTCCTTTTAGCGACACATTTTCATTCTCTTCAAAAGGTTTTCTAATAGTAAATGTATCTCCGTTTTCCACAGTTTGTTCAAACATCACTACTGCATCTGCGCCCTCAGGAATTTGAGCGCCTGTCATAATACGAACTGCTTCATTTTCTCCGACTATTTTATGAGATACTGTGCCTGCACCAATATGATCTATCACTTTAAATGTTTTACGGTTTTTTGAAAAGGCACCAGCCGAATCTTCACTTCTTATAGCAAAACCATCATACGGCGATTTATTGAAACGTGGTATATCATAAGTTGCTACAATGTCTTCTGCTAAGACATATCCTAAACTGTCCTCTAATGATATATTACTTTGTGGAGTATATATATCTTGTTTTACAATACGTTCAATTGCTTCTTTAATAGGTATTGGTTTTCTTTTTTCAACTACCATTTTATCAACTCCAATTATACGATAAATTCATGCTATACTATTTTATAAACTCAGTAAAATAATGATGTACTCATTAAAAATAAATGATTATAACTTTATTTATATGTTATGATTTTTTAGATATTTCTATAGGAGGCTATTTATGTCAAATTTCACACATATCAATCATCAAGGTAATGCAAAAATGGTTGATGTTTCGAATAAAAGTATTACAAAACGTATTGCTAAAGCACATTCAAGCATCACAGTGAATGAAGCGATTTACCATCAAATTATTGACAATACAAATAAAAAGGGTAATGTACTTAATACTGCTCAAATTGCAGGTATAATGGCTGCTAAAAATACATCGACTATTATTCCGATGTGTCATCCATTGCCCTTAACTGGAATAGATATTGAATTCTCTTGGAATCAAGCAGACACACCACGCCACTATCAATTAAGCATTACTGCTACGGTTTCTACTACAGGTAAGACTGGTGTTGAAATGGAAGCTTTAACAGCTGCTTCAGTTACAGCTCTCACAGTATACGATATGACAAAAGCAGCAGATAAAGGAATGATCATTGGTAACACATACCTTGAATCAAAATCTGGAGGTAAATCTGGAGATTATCACCGTCAATTAGATTAATGTATATGATTTTCTTCTATTATGATAGTCATAAGCAGCATTTTCAATTAGGGAAACCTATGATTTACAATGCTTTTTATGACTATTTTATTTATGGAGTTCATAAACCATATGATGTAATTCCGGAATAATGAGTTTAGTCATTGCTAACTTTACTGCCCCAGTTGATCCCGGTAATGTAAAGATTAATTTATTCATAACTGTTCCCGCTAATGCTCTTGAGAGAAGTGCTTTTGTTCCTACATCTTCCGTATAACTTAAATATCTAAAAAGTTCACCGAATCCTTCAATTTCTTTATCTAAAAGTGGTTTTACAGCTTCTATAGTTATATCACGTTGTGCTATACCAGTACCGCCAGTCGTTATAATGACATCAATATCTGATGCTAACCATTCATCAATTTGAGATTGAATGTCTGCCTTGTCATCTTTAATGATATTATAGTGTTCTTCTGTCACTTCTATATTCAGTTCTTTCAAACACTTTTGAACTAATTGACCGCCTTTATCTGTTTCTTTATTTCGTGTATCAGAAATTGTTAACACTGCACATTGAATTGTTTTTTTTACTTCTTTATTATCATGCTGATGCATCATCATTCTCTCCTTATCCAAATAATTGATTGATTAAATGTATTGCTTCAGATTTCTTAGTTGTACCATGAATTAACATTCGCCCACCCTCAAAATATACAATTCTATGTTTTTTAAATTCAAATACTAACATATATTGGTTTTCATGATAACGAATATCGAGTGCTGTAAGAAAATCAACTAATACTTTTTTTGTAATGTCTTTATTTTCATATTGAACTGTATCTCTACCACACAAAGTTGCATATGACATCGAATGAGTATGTAAATACGGAAAGCTAGGATTCTTACCACAAGTTGGGCAATCATTACGCCGCATTTTACTATAACCAAAAGAAAAATGTGTATTCTCCCAAATATCTCCATATGTCAGCTTTGTAGGAATCTTTTTACCAATCAATATCTTTAAAGCATCTCGTAATTGAAAACTAGTGGTCATAGTTACAGCTGGCTGAATTACACCGACAGTATCACATGTCAGATTTATAACTGGTAACTGAGGCATTAAACAATTAAAGCAAGGTGTTTGACCTGGAATAAATGCAGTTTCCACATAGGTACTTTGAACTACTCCACCATAAATCCAAGGAATGCAATATCTGTAGGAAAAATCATTGATTAATTGTCTTGTTTCAAAATTATCCGTTGCATCAATAATCAAATCCACTATCGTTGCATATTGCTCTAAAAATTGAGCATCCACATGTTCAATATAAATATTCATTTTTATATCAGAGCGAATCTGTTTTAAGTGATTTTGTGCAGCAATCACTTTGGGCAACATACGATCTGCATCACTTTCTGTAAACAATGTCTGTCTTTGTAAATTACTATATTCAATATAGTCTCTATCCACAATCGTCAACTCACGAATACCAGCACGAACAAGTCCTTCAGCTACATGGGTACCTAAAGCTCCCATTCCAACAATCAATACATGTTTTTGATTAAGAGTTTGTTGTCCATGTTCTCCAATATCTTTAAATAAAATCTGTCTTGAATAACGTTCTTGAGTCATTATTTGAAACCTCTCTCAATATTCTCTCTTCTCTTTATTATAACGAAATAGGAGTAGGACAGAAATCTAAAACATTTTAGACTTCGATATCCTACTCCTATTTATTTAATTTGAATCATTTCATCTGCTAATACTTCTGCTTCATAATTAGAGTGCGTTACAAAAATAATAGGTATACACCATTCCTCATGAATTTGCTTAACTAGATGGATGCCTTCATCTCTAGACATATCATCTAAACTTGAGAAAGGTTCATCAAGTAAAATTAAATTGGGTTTCGTGCTTAAAGTTCGAGCGAGTGCTACACGTTGAGCTTCTCCACCAGACAATGTCATCGGAAATTGATTGATTAAATGGCTAATATTTAAACGTTGAATAAGCTCATCAATATGTTGAGACTGTTTAGACATAAATGTAATATTCTGGAGAACCGTCATGTTAGGAAAAAGTTGATAATCTTGAAATAAATAGCCAATTTGTCGTTGTTGAATCTTTACATTAATATGGTTTTCAGTATCTACTAATAACTGATTATTAACATTGATATAAGCCTCATCTGGTTGTTTTAATCCTGCAATGATATTTAATATTGTCGTTTTTCCAATGCCAGAGGGACCTTGTATTGCATATATTTTAGCTTTTGTATCTTCAATGTTAATGTGAATCAATGTTTGTTTTAACTGATGTTGTAATTTAACTTGTAACATCTAGTCTACCTCCTGAGCTTTATCACGATTCGCAAAATTCAACATACTAATGATTGTAATAGAAAATGCAACGAGGACAAGTACCCATAACCATGCCTGATTCTCTTTTCCTTGCTCTACTAAAAAATAAATTTCAAGTGGCAAGGTATTGGTTTTATTTGGAATATATCCTGCAACCATCAATGTTGCACCAAATTCTCCAATAGCTCTCGCAAAACTCATCATAATACCCGCAATAATTGAACGTTTAGATAATGGTAAAATTAAACGATAAAAAATTTTACGTTCACTTGCTCCCATTGTTCGTGCAGTATTTAACATTTTAGGATTAATACTTCGAAATCCTTGAATAGTATGTTGATACATCAGTGGAAAACTAACAATGACAGATGCAATTACTGCACCTGTCATTGTAAATACTACGGGTAAATGAAGTATATTTTGAAAGAATTGTCCCACAAATGTTCTAGGTGAAAAAATAATAATAAGTATAAACCCTAGCACTGTCGGTGGTAAAACCATAGGTAATAATATTAAGCTTTCAAGGAATTGAGTTGCATGCCCTTTTCTTTTATATAACGTTCTACAAATAAAAATCCCTAATATAGAAACAATTATCGTACTAATAAGTGCTACTTTAATGGAAATCCATAGAGGTGTTAAATCAGGCATATGTCATCCCCCTATACTTTAAAGTGATATTCTTTTAAAATATCTTTCGCTTTTTTAGATTTTAAGAATTCCATCCATTCTTTAGCAAATTTGCTATCTGATGTTACTCCCGCTTCATAAGTGATAGGTTTTTTCAAATCTGCTTTTTTAATCTCATTTACTTTATCGGTTCTTTCATTATTCGTATATAAATCGGTCTCATATACAAATCCCATTTGTGCATTACCTTTTTCAACGTAATTTAATACTTGTTTAACGTCTTTAGCATATACCATTTTATCTTTTACATCATTATATAAATGTTGATCATCTAAATATTGTTTCGCATATTTACCTGCTGGTACAGTTTTCACTTCACCAACAGCTAATTTTTCGTTGTCTTTTAAATCTTTTACTGAAGCTTGATCACTGTTTTTATCACCAATCAATACCAACTGATTATGTGCATATTTATATGTATCATGAGCTTGATTATGTTCTTTCAACATCTCTACATCTTTCGTATTTGCAGACATAAAGACATCAGTTGGTGCACCTTTTTCAATTTGTTGTCTTAAGGCGCCTGATCCACCATAATTAAATGTTACATTTACATTTTTATGTGTTTTTTCAAACTCTTTCTTTAATGCTTTACTTACATCACTTAAACTTGCTGCTGCTGAAACTTTCAATTCAGTTTTAGGATTATCATTATTATTTGACTTTGAAGATTGCTTGCTATTCTCATTATCTTTTGAATTTGAGCAACCTGCTATAATGATAATGAAAGTCCCTAACACCGCTAATAATCGTTTTACAGTCATTTATTTTTATGCCCCCTATTCAATCAAATATTATACGCTTTTTATATCTTTTGAAAAGTTTTATCACATTTTATGTTTATTTCTAAATTTTAAAATATAAAGTTTTATATAATCATTCAATATTGAAATACTTTTTATAAATATAATGATACAGTATAAAGTAGTTATAACTAAAGGGGAGACATTCATGGATAAAGATGCCGTTCAAAATCAACCGATTATTAGATATGAAAATGAGCAACTCATCGAAACTGAAGACAGCTATGTAACCGAATTTCCATTAACGATTATGGTGAATGGAAAAGAATTTGCTACAGTAATTTGCAGTCCGACACATTTAGAAGAGTTAGTCGTAGGATTTTTAGCATCTGAAGGAGCCATTTATAAAAAAGAAGAAATTAAACATTTACAAATTGATGATAGTAAAGGGTTCGCTCATGTAGAATTAACTAAGTCATTAAGTGATCGTTTTGAGTACTCTACAAAGCGCATGGTTGCTTCATGTTGTGGAAAAAGTCGAGAATTTTATTTTCAAAATGATGCGGCAATTGCTAAAACATCGATGTCTAATATCATTCTCACTCCAAGACAAATTTTAAATATGATGACAGGTTTACAAAGTGCAAGTACTTTATTTAAGCAAACAGGTGGCTTGCATAATGCAGCGATTAGTGATGGTGAGGCATTTTTTGAACATCGTCAAGATATAGGTAGACATAATGCCTTAGATAAACTTTACGGTTTTTGTCTTACTCATCAAATTCCTGTTAGAAATAAAGTACTTATTTTTAGTGGACGCATATCATCTGAAATTTTACTAAAAGCAGCTAAAATCGGTGTCGGTGTTATATTATCAAAATCTGCACCTACCACATTAGCAGTAACACTGGCACATGACTTAAATATTACTGCTATTGGTTTTATTAGAGGTGATTCTTTTAATATTTATAGTCATCCAGAACGTGTAAAAGGAGTGAAATAGAATTTATTATAAATTCATTTTTCACTCCCTACTTTTATTTATATTGCATCTTCTTTGACTATTTGATATTGAAAGCTTTGAAAAATATAGCCTTGTTTTATATACATGTCTTTTGCTGTATCATCGCCATCTGCCACTAATATAACGGGTCGAGAACCAGCTAAATGACCTACATAGGACTGCATCGTAGTACCTATTCCCTTATAACGATAGTCTTCTAAAACGCCGAACCCATCAATTTCAATGGTTTCATCTGTAACTATAACATCCAAAATACCCACAGGTTTATGAAGATAATATGCAACTATACGAGTGACATCATCTATTTGATTTAATATTGCCTCTCTCGTTCGTTCTTCACTTTCTTTAACAAACGCTTCGCCATACGGTTTTGAAAATTCATTGTAAACACTTAAATAATCTTCCATATTAAATGAAGTTACAGGTTCAATATCTACCTGAATATTGCTCTCAAACTCTTTTAATGTAACACTATCTATCACGTACAATTCAAGTAGTCCTAATTGAAATCCTTCATTGCGTATCGCTTCTAACCATGTAGAATGCAGTAATTGGTTTTCTGGAAATGTAAAAGATAAATGAGAAGAATGTTGTTTTTTATGCAAAATTCGTTGTTTCTCCATATCTGAATACCACTGATTAATTGAAGGTAACGTTTTGTACTGCCACTTATTCATGTGATATGTCATTGGATCAGAAGGTGTTAAATATATAATATTCAACTCATCTTCTAAGTATATTTTTCCATTTTCTTTAATCTGCTTCATTGTTATGTATGTCATAGCAACCATCACCCAACTATGTATATTTTGTACTATTATATCAAATTCTTAAAACGTGAATGGTTAAGTAATGTTGTGCCGATTAAACTCGCAATAATCGCTTTAATGATATCTCCTGGAATAAATGTAAATGATAATAAGAATGCTTTACTTATAGGCATATGTATAATGAATCCCATAATGATTGTTCCTACAATATCTAATAATAAAACACCAAATACAAGCATACCAATAAATAATGTCAAGAAATTAATATGATTTTTAAAACGATCTCTTACTAAACCTATAAGATATGCCACTACTGGATATAAGAATAAAAATCCTGCTGAAGGACCTGCAAACACACCTATTCCACCACGTCCACCTGATAATAATGGCAAACCTGTGGCTGCTAATAATAAGAAGATAATAACACTGAGTGGTCCGTATTTACGTCCTAATATAACTCCTGCTAAAAAGATACCTATATTTTGTAATACAATGGGTACAGGCATAAATGGTAACGGTATTCCAGGTACTAGACCTAAAATACAAATAACCGCTGTCATTAACGCTGTATATACTAAATTTTTTGTACTCATTTGATTTCCTCCTTTTATGAAGAAAATTATACCACTTATGTAAACTATTTTATATAAAAAGTTTACATTTAAAGTTAATGAACTACTTTTTTAGCTAAAGTCGTGATATAGTTGAAGAATTCATCATGATTGACATGATTAACGACACGCACTATACGTCCATCATCACTCTTATATGTACGTCCTTGGCTTGGTCCTTTTGTATATACATCTACTTTAAGTTCTATAGAATCTGTTAAGTTTTCTTTGCCAATTTGAGCAGTCGTCAATACATCCCATAAAAAGTAAGTAGAGTTTGTGACAAAATGAGTAAGAGGAGGTACAGCTGCATAACTGATTCCTAAAAAATCAACTCCTATAAACTGACGTTGATTTGCCCACATTTGACGAATAGCTGGTGTCAATGGTACTTGATTAGTGCTTTCTAACGCTACCATTTCTATCTTGATAGACGTATCAAATATTGTTTTAACAGCTTCAGGATCCCAAAAAGCATTCCATTCAGCTGTGCCATCATGTTCGGGTTCTTCTACATTTCCCTTTTCTAAAAATGTCCCTCCCATCCAAACTAACTTTTCAATATTGTTTACTATTGCTTTATCATGTTTGATCGCCTTGGCTAAATCGGTTAACGGACCAGTAAACAATAAAGTCACCTTTTCTTTACTATTATTTAATACATTAATAATATCCTCATAAGCTTCAAATGTACTCGTTATAGAACGTTTATCAATCCATTCCTCATTTAAAATAGGAAGTGCATCCATAAAAAAGGCATGCATTCTCCAGTCTTTCGGAAAAGGGTTAACTCCTCTTTCATATGAAGGAGCTACATCAATAGATAAATTTGAAAAACGATTGATAATTTTACATGAAGCACTTAGAGAAGGTTCTAAATAACAATCTGCACCGATTGTACTTACACCTACTAATTCAACATTATCCATTTGTAGTAATAAGAATAGTGATATTAAATCATCAACACCGCCATCATGATTAAAATATATTTTAGTCATTAAATCCCTCCAAAAAATATGTAAAAAAAGCTATGACTACATTATACGTAATCATAGCTTTCTTTAAACATATTATAAATAAAAAATTCATTCTACATTAAATCAAGTATAGATTTTGCAATATTCGTATATGCTGCATCTTCCATAGGAGGATTATGTAGGCCAGCACGCATATTACGATAATAGCGTTGTAATGGCCGATCCATTTCTAAACTTTTTGCCCCTACGATTCGCATAGCAAGATCCACTACTTCTAACCCTTGATTCATGACTAAAATTTTACTTGCAGATGTTTCATTCCAAATATTAAGTGTTTCATTATATTGATTGTAACCTTTAGCTGTACTCCATAAAAAATGACGAGCAGATAATAAGAGTGATTCCATTTTACCAACATTTTGTTGTACAGTAGGTAGTGTAGAAATTGTTCCATCAATGCTATTAGGGGAATGCGTTTTGGCAAACTCAATAGCATAATCTCTCGCTGCTTGGGCGATACCTAAATATACACTTGGTATATGTAAAATCCATCCATTGGGCTGAGGTTTATGTTTCGTTTCTACAAAGTTTTCAAACGGAACTATAACATCATTTAATACTAAATCATGACTTTCCGTTGCACGCATTCCTAACATATTCCAATTATCTGCAATTTCTAAACCTTTAGTCTCTCTAGGAATTAAAAAGAAGCCTACTTCTTGAATATCTTCTACAAATGCAGCAACAATATAATGTGTCAATGCTTTACTCATAGAAGTAAACGTTTTCACACCATTTAATTTATAACCGTCTTTAGTTTTTATTGCATGCGTAGCAGGTCTCCCACCACGAGTAGGACTGCCAGTATCCGCTTCACTTACTGCTCTATTTACAAGCGCGCCATTTTTTACTTCTATTGCAAATTGATCAAGCATAGTTTGACTCCACATATGCTGTTGATATAATTGTCCTACAACGCTTAGATGCCAGCCTATAGACAGTGCTGTAGCGCCATCTATAGCTCCAAGATATGATTGTAAAACGACCATATCTTCTATTGTTGCACCTTCTCCACCATATGATTTAGGTAAAGTTAACACACTATAACCTTCCTCTACAAGCCATTTTATATTGTCAAATGGAAATTTAGAGTCAATATCTTCTTCTGCTGCTCTTTGTTTAAATGTATCTTCAATTGTTTTAAATTTTTTAATCCATTTTCTTTGAATATCACTACTTATTAAAAATGAATCTAACATGACTATCACCTATTCGATATTTGATATATTTAATCATAGTTTAACACTCGGTTTTAATAATATAAAGTATCTCATTAACATAGTATATTAGAATTAAAAAAGAGTGGACAGAAATTCTGTCTCACTCATTTACCCCATCATCATTCTATTGTATATATTTCTCTAACTCAACAATTAAAGCATTAATTCTCTCGCGTTGTTCTTTTGTTACATAAACAATAACTGTTCTTTCATCTTGTATACTACGTTTTTTTGATAATAATTGTAAATCTTTTAATTTTTGTAATGCTTTAGTTAAGTAATAAGGTTTAAATTCTGAATACATTGCAATTTCTTTTGAAGTAATTTCATCTTTTTTACTTTTAACAATATAATTTAAAATATAAATTTCTTCATAATTCAGATTATATTTTTTCTTAGTGTCTTTAAAAAACTTTTTCACTTGAAATGTTGCGTTAACTAAATCATTGATGTCTTTAATTTGTCCCATATTCTAAACCACTCCTCTGATGTACATCTAGTTGCTACAAGGTTCATGTATACTAACTACTACAACACTAAACATTTCTTATGCTATAAAAATTATTTTATAACATTTAAGTATAATATTTCAATATTTTTATGAAATTAAAATGATATTATATATTAAAATCTCATTTGCCAAATTAAATTATACATAATTATTTCATGTGTTATACACCTAAAAGTAACTAGTGATGTAAGAGATAAGCCTTTCTTACATCACTAGTTACTTTTATTTTTAAAAACAAATTATAATGTTAATTCCTTTTTTATCATTTTACTACAATGTCTCAAGATATAATGAATCTCTTCTTTTTTTGACATATTTAACTTTATACACACTCTACGTTCATCTATAACATCTCTTTCTTTCAAAATATAACCACTTTGTTGTAATCGTTTAATTACTAAATTTATATTTATAGACTGACAACGCGAAAAATAGTTTATCGATTTCAACGAGATATCATTTTGATTCGACCAAATAATGCCTAAAACAAGCAAATCATTTAAACTTAACTGATAATGCTTAATACTTTTTTCAATTTTATTTAAAACCTTATAAATAGTAATTAGATATGTTAACTTGCAATAATTCATATTTTTAATTGATGTTTTAAGATAAGTATTTTCAAGTAATTCTTCAATTTCTAATAATAAATGATTCATTTTTCTTTCATACATTTCTACAGGTAAGATTCTTAATCTTCGTTGATCATTTGCATCATAAGATTTAAAAATCCATTTTTCGTGGTATAAATGCCTAACAAGATAGAGTAAAGTTCGTTTAGATAAATACGTTTTTTTCATTAATGTTTCAATATCCATACCTTGATGGCTCGTTTTATGATAATCAATAATAGCATATAGTACATTTAGGTGTTCAATATTTAGATTTTTAGAATATTTTAAAAGTTCATCGACTGCTTTATAAAATAAAAGATAAAATAATAGTACATCCATATCACTTTTTGTCATGATAGTTGCCACCTCGCAATTTATACAACAATTCTAGAAGACAGACTTTAGTATTGCGATACAATTTTAAAGTGTTACCAGTTTATCTCTATATCATACATATACTTACTTCATATTAAGTATGAGTAAAGGTCTAAATACTTTATCTTTTTTACTTATTATCGGACTTAATCCTATTTTAGGTATGATAGTTACTTTTGGCCTCAGCTATAAGTAACTGTGCTTCATAATCTAAAGATATTTCAACCGTCTCGGTAGTCTTATATATTGGAGCAAATTGTTTTTTTCGTGCCTGACCTGGAGTCATACCATATTTTTTACTAAATAATGCAATAAATCTCGGAAAATGATTAAATCCATGTTTATAAGCAATATCTTGAATAAATTCACTACTATCTAAAATATCAAGTAAACATAATTTCAAACGAATATCATTAATATATTGAGCAATATTATGATAAGGTGTATGAAATTTAATCACTTGACTTAACTCTTTGTTAGACATATCAAGTGAATTCGCTAATGCTTGTTTATTAATCTTTTCATGATGATGTTCGATAATATATTCATGAACTTCATCTACAAGTGGATTGTCTAGTTTATAGTTTTGACGGTGTTTTCTTTGAATATAACCTAATTCTACACATAAATGTTTAACTAATTTATCCCTTATGTGTGGAAGTCGAGGTTTTCGACTTTCAAATTCAAGAAGATTAATAATAAATGATTCTAATTGTTTTCGTTCAATAGAAGAAAATTTATATCCTTTTTGTCTGATATAATCGTCTGCAAACCTTAAATAATCTGTGAATGAAATTTCAATTATTGCAATAACAGAGTTCGTTTCGCCTTCTATCGAATATAAATCATTTAACATAATAAATACGAGATCTCTTTTTTTCATATTATATGTATCTAAGTCTACATTTATTTTTCCAGAACCCTTTAACCAATATATAAGTTTGATATTGGATTCTTTTTGTTTTAATATTCTCGTATTTTTTAAAAGCTTTACCGAAAAATTATCTATCATACGTCTTTCCTCTCGTTTGTAATATAAAGACTAGATATAAGCGATGACATTTCTCCCCTTTATTCACCACTTAATTCTATTGAATTATCGCCTCGATACTTATGTATGCGTATCGGAGATCTATCTTCATATACAATTTTATGTTTTATTTCGGTATTAGCAGTAGCAATATTTTGACTTATTTTATCACTTTATTATCTTATAGTATGATTTTATTGTTTTTCAATATAAACTTACTTTATTTATATATAAGGATGACATATAAAATAATTTTTTAGTATTTGTTTAATCAAGTAATCATTCAATAGGCTAAATTATTTTGTTATAAATTATTTTTCTATTATTTTACAAAAAGATTACAAGAAAATGAATGTTTTTTTCATATTCTTCTGTAAACACTGTCATAATAGCTTTTTTTATATTAAAAAATATTACTAAGAATTAAATTTACAAGCTTTTATATTATCGAAAAATTACAAATCATTAACATTCCCCACAAATTGTAATTTTTTTGATAAAGTATTTCTTGTCGTTAAGTAAAATGATTTAAAGACTAAGTTAACAAATGACTATTAAATATAAATAATATTAATTTAATTCTCAGGAGGAAATTTATAATGAAAAAAATCGCTACAGCTACAATCGCTACTGCAGGAGTTGCCGCAGTTGCTATCGCCGGACAAGGACATGAAGCTCATGCAGCTGAACAAGGATATAATCCAAATGATCCTACTTCATATAGCTACTCTTACACTATCGATCAACAAGGTAACTACCACTATACTTGGAAAGGTAACTGGAGCCCAGATCGTTTAAATCATTCTAACTATAATTACAATTATAACTACAATACATATAATAATTATTCTAATACAAATTCAACTCATAGTTATAACAACTATAATACTAATAACTCAAATCAAGTTGCTAGTAATCCAACACAATCTTACACAACAAATAATCAACAAACTGGTGGTTTAGGTGCTGCTTCTACTTCTAATAATAATGTAAAAGTAACTACTGTAACTGCACCTTCATCAACAGGTGTTTCAATTTCTAACTCTGCTAGCTCAGGTAGAAACTACTATACTTCTGGCCAATGTACATATTATGTATATGACCGTGTAGGTGGTAAAATCGGTTCGACTTGGGGTAACGCAAATAACTGGGCAAATGCTGCAGCATCTGCTGGTTACACAGTAAATAACCGACCATCTGCAGGGGCAATTATGCAATCTACTGCTGGTGCTTACGGTCACGTAGCATATGTTGAAAGTGTAAATAGTAATGGTTCAATCACAGTATCTGAAATGAACTATGGACATGGTGTAGGTGTAGTAACATCTCGTACACTTTCTTCAAGTGAAGCTGCTTCATATAATTTCATTCATTAATTAAATTGATAAAGAAAAAAGATTTAGAATTCAATGTGAATTCTAAATCTTTTTTTATGCATAAATACAAAAAGCGTTCAAAACTTTAATTAGTGTTTAGAACGCTTTAAGTTATAATATTAATTAAATTCATTATTATGGATTGAATTATCGCCACAAAAATTAAATCCTCTTTTAATTCATTTTTTAGGATATTTAAAATTAATGTATTTTTTAAATAACATCGCTACTATGCTTCTAATCAATACTTTAACTCTAACTTTATCATTTCCATATTATAAGAGAGTTAAACATTAAATTAATCCTTTAATTTACTTTTTTACGTATTCCAATACCAGTAAATCCATAAATAATTGCTAATATAGCACATAAATAACATGGTACTGTCCAAATAAAGAATTGATCAACTGAAACTCCTAATTGTTGCGCATAGTAAATACTTGATGTTCCCCAAGGAATTAATGGTAGAACCATAGTACTTGAATCTTCTAATGTACGAGATAAATTACTTCTATCTAAATTCATATCTTCAAACATGTCTTTCATAAGTACTCCAACCATAATAATAACAATTGACGCCACACCAGCAGCAAATACCAACATTAGTGACGATAGCACAGTAATAAGAACGAGGGTTCCAACAGATTTAACACCTTTTGCGACAGTTTGTAACATTACATCTAAACAACCAGATTTCTCTACAATACCTGCAAATGCATAACCACAAAAAATGGTCACAATGATTTGTGTCATACTCATCATTCCACCTTGTTCAATCAATGTTTTTGCATTTTCGGTAACATGAGAATGACCAGTCATAGATGATGTAAAGCCATCAAATGTTGCTTTAAAACCATCTACAAATTTGAATCCATTATTAAACTTACCTATCAAAATAGCACTCAACGCTGAAACAAGCATAGATGGAACAGTTGAAATTTTAAGTATTAAGCAAATGATAATCACAATTAAAGGAATCCATACGAAAAAATTAATATTATAAATAATAGATAGTTCATTTAAAAGTACTTTTATTTGCTTTGTATTTACATTACCTTGGGAGTTTAATCCTGCAAAAAACCATACGATAAGTCCAATGATTGATGCTGGAATAGTTGTCCACATCATTGCTCTAATATGAGAAAAAATGTTTACTTTTGTTACGAGTGCAGCAAGATTGGTTGTATCTGATAAAGGTGACATTTTATCTCCAAACACTGCACCTGCAATAATTGCACCTGCTGCCATTCCTTGATTTATACCAAGTTGACTTCCAATAGATATTAAGGCGATCCCAGCTGTAGACGCAGATCCCCAAGCTGTCCCGGTCGCTAAACTACATATAGCCGAAATAATAAATGCTGACATTAGAAAATAACTAGGATTCAAAAACTTAAGTCCATAGTAGATTAATGCAGGTACAGTACCTGCGTACATCCAGCTACCTACAATAATACCTACAGCCAAAATAATGAAAATAGCAGGCATAGCTGTTGTCAATCGATGTGTAATTCCTTCTTCCAAGTCTTTCCATTTTAAACCGACACGCATAGCAATAAAGGCAGCGTAGGTTGAGGCGATAAGTAACAATACTTGAATAGGGATATTAAATTTAATAAATCCAATTGTAACAACTATTACCATGACAATAATTGTAGATATTGCTTCTAAAAATGTGGGTTTTCTTTTCATATATCTGCTCCTTTTTCTTTTTTCTTAAGACCTCTTTTCTATACCAAACATTATATTTATTTTAATCCTAATTTATCTAGGCCAAGTTCTTCTACTGTTAATCCTTCATTAAAGAAATCACGTTCGAGAATAGTAGAGGCAATAGTAATTATCGCATCAATATTCGGTGTATCTACACCAATTTCACGTCCTAAACTTGACCATAATACAAGTCCATATGCGATATCTTCAGTAAGATAACGATTTTCTACAGAGTTCGGTCCTGGAATTTGTGAAAATACAGGACTTGTATTAAATAAACGATTTAGCGGTTCATCCTCGTCTTTACGTTCTAGATAACCTCGTTGAATACGCGCTTCTTTAGCAGTTAATAATTCAAATCCTAATTTACGCCCTAAAGTGAGACGTTCTAATTCTATAGCATGTAAAAGTCGCACTGTATGTTTTGTGATACCTTCTTTATATAATGCAAATGTATCTGCATAATCTATACGACCTACATTTAATAGTGTAGGAGCTGGATGAACTTCAGGATTTCCATTTTCTAGATTCGTTTTCCACAAACTTTCTTCTTTTACTAATTGTGGATACAATTGACTCACTTTATCAAAACATTCATTTAACTCTTTTTTATTGTATGTTGAGAAAAAGACTTTTCTTACATTAAGAGATAAATCCACTCGAGCCTCTTCAAAATCTACACGTGTTCCGTAAGTAAGTGTGTTAGCTTCTGCATATTTAGGTTGAATATTAATATGTCGTTCTTCTAATACATTCATAAATCGAATTGATCCCATAGCTGCTGCGATATTAAAGAAAATAATTTGTTCTTCCGTTACATAATGAGACATCACTTTCGCATAATATTCAATGTAAGATGAAGGAATTACTACTTGTATCACTTCTGCATCTTTTAATACATATTCAATATCATCACTAATATTTGTAAAAGGTACAAACGTTTCATGGTCTTCATTATTAAAATCAAACCCTCCTTTTTCTAACGCTCTATCAAATTTGTGAATTGACGAATTTCGACAATATAATTTGACTTCATGCCCTTGATTGACCATATCTACTGCAGCTGTAACCGCACCATTTCCTGATCCTACTATTGCAATTTTCATAGTTATAATTCCTCATTTCTCTATTTAGAATTTTTAATAGTCATCTAAAAAATTATTATCAATAAATAAAGATGCAGATATAACTACTGCATCTTCAAAATAGTATTATTTTATTCTATAGCCTAATTTAAATTTTTACAAACACTATTAGTAATATAATATTACATAAATCTCTATAAATGTAACCGCTCACTCTTAATGTATACATCTTTATATAAAATAAGTTTATTACAAGGTACTGTAATATAAATTCTATTAATATTTTCAAAAAATTAGAAAATGTATAGCAAACATGCAGTTTGCAAGAAATATTTCATTAAGAAATATTAAGCTGATTTTTATTACATCGTTGTGCAAGAATTTTGAATTTTATTTACGGTAAAGTAACAATACCCTACTATATGTTTTTAACTGATAAAGTATGACTTGTCGTTAACAGCGGCAAGTTAATTTTAAAATTTATTCAACATATCGCTAAAACTATCCTATTGTTGAATAGTATTTGGGAGGACTTTATTTATGAAAAAATTAATTACATTATCAACACTGACAGCAGGAATTGGAGCCTTTGCTTTTGGATTAAATATACATCATGCAGATGCAGCAGAATTAACTCAAAATCAAGCTACTCAACATTTGAATCAACAAAAGCAAAATCAAAACGTAATTCATTATAATAAAGCAAAATCTAAGTATCAAAATAATCATTTTCAATACAATAAAGAATCAAGCTATAAATACAAATCATTAAATACTCAAGTACATCATTACAATAATTATAAATCTAAAAAAATCGTCACTAACAAGCAAGCACCTTCTCATTTCACTCATCCTGTTTATTCAAACAATAATACAAATCCTAATCTAAATTTGACCAGTCATACTACAGAAGATGTAGCTAGTGCCACATCTATAATGAGTAAATTAAATAGTATATCTAATACTACGTCATCTAGTAGTTCATCTACTTCCAATTCCTCAAGTGTAACGAGTACATCAACTAAGAACAACTTGTACACTGCTGGTCAATGTACATGGTATGTATATGACAAAGTGAATGGTGCTATTGGTTCAACATGGGGTAACGCAAATAACTGGGCAAATGCTGCAAAAGCAGCTGGATACACAGTTAATCATACTGCCGAAGCTGGTTCAATTTTACAAACCACAGCAGGAAGTTTAGGACATGTGGCTTATGTAGAAAGTGTAAATAGTGATGGATCAATTACAATTTCAGAAATGAATTATACAGGTGGCGCCTACGTGACGGATACACGTACAATTTCAGCAAGCGAAGTAAGTTCTTATAATTATATTCATTTATCATAAATATCTAAGATTGATATAATTATGTTACCGTTTAATATCATCTTTAAGATTATATTTTTATTAATAAAAAAGTGAGAAAATGAATTCACAATGAATTCTTTCTCACTTTTCTATTTTCTAAAATTGCATAACTCATAATTGTTTGAGAAAATGTTTTTACTTATCAAAAATACTATAAGGAGTAATGGATGTAATGCAATGGTTAAAGGTCATTTTATCTGGATTGATAGAAGTTGTTTGGGTTACGTGTTTAAATTACGCTCATAATACGTTTACTTGGCTTATCACTTTATTATTTATTGCTTTAAGTTTTTATTTAATGCTTTCTGCTACAAAACAACTTCCAGTAGGTACTGTTTATGCTGTTTTTGTTGGTATAGGCGCTGCAGGAACAGTCATTGTTGATATGTTATTTATTAATCACGTTATTTCACCTATGAAATTATTATTTATTATTTTATTAATTATAGGTATTATCGGATTAAAGATTTCTACTGATGACCAATCTGAAGGAGGTCTATAAAATGGCGTGGTTATACCTTTTAGTTGCAGGATGCTTTGAGATTTTAGGTGTTGTTTTCTTAAATGAACTGAATCGTACACATAAAAAAATATATATTCTACTAGGTGCGCTTACATTTATATTTAGCTTTAGTACTTTAAAACTATCTATGCAGACGATTTCGATGGGAACTGCCTATGCAATATGGACAGGGATTGGGACTGCTGGAGGTACCATTGTAGGTATGATTTTCTATAATGAATCAAAAAAATTTATTCGTATATTTTGTATTGCTTTAATCTTAATATCCGTAATTGCTTTAAAAATAATACAATAACTTTATTCATATAAATTCTTTGTGTCCCTATCTTTCTTCCATTATACTTAATTTGAAAGATTACAAAGGAGTGAGATGGATGGAAAAAGTATATATAGCTGGTAAAATTCCAGAAGCTGGTTTAAATCTACTTAAAGAACATTTTGAAGTAGACATGTATGAAGGTGAAGATATCATCGATAAAGAAACATTAAAAAAAGGTGTCAAAGATGCTTCTGCTTTGATTAGTATTTTATCTACTAATGTAGATAAAGAAGTGATTGACAGCGGTGAAAATCTTAAAATTATTGCCAATTATGGCGCTGGGTTTAATAATGTAGATGTAGATTATGCACGTGAAAAAAACATTGATGTTACAAATACACCAAAAGCATCTACAGCTGCAACTGCTGAATTAACATTCGGTTTAGTATTAGCAATTGCTCGTCGTATCGTTGAAGGTGACAAACTTTCTCGTACAAAAGGATTTGATGGTTGGGCGCCATTATTCTTTAGAGGCCGTGAAGTCTCAGGCAAAACACTTGGTATTATCGGATTTGGAGAAATTGGTAGTGCAGTAGCTAAACGTGCAAAAGGATTTGATATGGATATCCTTTATACAGGTCCTCACCAAAAAAAGGAAAAAGAACGTGAAATTGGTGCTAAATACGTTGATTTAGATACATTATTAGAACACTCTGATTTTATTACAATCAACGCTGCTTACAATCCAGATATACACCATATGATTGATTCAGAACAATTTAAAAAAATGAAATCAACTGCTTATTTAGTCAATGCAGGACGTGGACCAATCGTTAATGAACAAGCACTTGTTGATGCATTGAAACATAAAGATATTGAAGGTGCAGCTCTCGATGTGTATGAATTCGAGCCAGATATTACTGAAGGCTTGAAATCTTTAGATAACGTAGTCATTACGCCACACATCGGTAATGCTACGTTTGAAGCTCGTGAAATGATGTCTAAAATTGTAGCTAATGATACAATTAAAAAATTGAATGGTGAAGAACCGCAATTTGTTGTTAATAAAAAATAATATTAAATAAAATAATAAGGAGTGATCATAGAATCCATAGTGAATTCTATGATCACTCCTTATTTATCTTTTGTTTTATATAAAAATTTAGTTTGACCACTAAAAAATCGTTTTGGCATATGTTTCATGATAGAATTGCGCAATGCAACAACTAGTTTATTATCTTTTTGAGCGATATGTCCGATTTTTCGAGAGCGTTTTATTACTTTTTTAGTATGTTTTACACGTAATTTATTATATCGCTGTAATGCTTTTTTTAAGTCATAAGAAGCAATACAATTAGCTAAAACGATAGCATCTTCCATTGCTTGTCCTGCGCCCTGACCCATGTTTGGCGTCATTGCATGGGCAGCATCTCCTAATAAAACTGTACGATGATGTACAAATGAAGTTAAAGGTTTTAAATCATATAAATCGTTTTTAATAATACCTGTTTCACTTTGTTTATCTAACAATACTCTCACTTGATTAGGATAATGATTAAAATAAGCCTGCAAATGTGGTTTTTCAAATGATACATATTTAGGATCTTTTTCATTTGCATTAATTGTAATAAACCAATAAGTTTGATTATTGATTAGAGGCACAATACCCACGCGTCCACGTCTTCCCCAATATTCATCTGCTGTATATTGATTCATTATGTCCGCTTCATCTATTATTCCTCTAAAGCACGTATAACCTTGATAAATCACTTTAGAGTCTGGGAATAATGCTTTTCTAACAGCTGAATGAATACCATCCGCGCCAATACATAAATCAAACGTCTGACTTGCATGTTTTGAGAAATGAAGCATTGGCAGTTCAGATTGAACATCCACTTTAGTCACTTCATAATCTGTAAATACAGTATTAGGTTTTACATATGAATATATTAACTCTATTAATGACTGACGAGATAACGTCACATTTAATGTTCCCTCTTTCAATTTAGCTGATGTAAGCAAGTCGCCTTTATCGCTATAGATATTTAATGATTTTAAATTTTGTCCGGCATTTTTGATACCTTTAGCTAAATCATGATTACCGAGTTTTTTTAAAACGTTATCACCGATGCCAATACCAGTACCTACTTCTTTAATATCAGTATTTCTTTCAAAGACTTTGACATCATGCCCTTGTTCTTGTAAAAGGGCTGCAACCGTTAAACCTCCGATACCAGCACCTATCACTGCAACTTTCATTCTATTACACCTCAATATCTCTATTTATTAGATATATAGTAATTCCTACGTATCTTATCTTTTTTTATACCCAAACGTTCATAATCTTTTTTCATATTATCTGCAATTTTATCTGCCCACTCAATATCGCTCGCATATTGATGAGACCCTGGATTTTTAGGATTCCATCTCATTTGATAAAGCGTAATTTGTTCGTTTTCAAAATATTGATGACGAATAAAAGCTGCACCGCCCATAATTGCTTTACTTGGTGTTGTCCAATCATGCTCTTTAGCATAACTATGACCAGTAGCAATGGCATCTTGATCAAATGCACCAATTCCAAAAAAATTATAATATTTATAATTATTCTCTTTAATACCATTAGCCAATTCGGATTGACCATTTGCTGTTTCTATTATTGCATGATTCATTAAATATATAATATTCACTTGATACTTATCTTGGGCTTTTAAAAATGTTTGAGCTTGATTTGTTAAAATACCTTTATTTTTAAGTATATGCTTTACCTCATCTTCACTCATTGGAACCGTTTTAGATAGATCCATATATTTTAAATCATTATCTTTTTTAGAAATACTCATTGCTCTTTTCACTTCATTATTATTCGCTAGAACAAACTGATTATTTTTATCAATAGTATTTAATTGGTTCGATTGGGTTTGCTTTTGAAGGGCCTCTTGAAAACTGTATCTTCGATCATTACGTAGTATATCCTTATGATTGATATAAAGTAATACCATCAATATGATGAGAGCAATGATAAAAAGTATAATAGATAAACGTAAATGATTACTATTTCTATATTTCATAAATTGAAATTCCTCTAATTGTCTTATTTAGATAACATACTATATGCAACTATAATAGCAATAACGACGATGGCAAACGAAATATTAATAATCATTTTCATGCCCGTACGATCTCGAAATAATACATTAAAAATAACAAGACTAATTGCCAATGAAACGGCAAACATTGCTATCGCTAACATTAATTTCATCATAATTAAAAATATAATTCCTAATATAACAAAAATATTAGAAATAATAGTCATTATTTTAATAATATTTGGATGAATAAGTCCTCTCTCCTTACACTTTAATTTATACACTCTACTTTATCATAATAGATGTATACTATATTTTACAAATTCATTTCTAAAAAAACTCC
This sequence comes from Staphylococcus sp. HMSC070D05, assembly GCF_001815595.1. Taxonomy (NCBI): domain Bacteria; kingdom Bacillati; phylum Bacillota; class Bacilli; order Caryophanales; family Staphylococcaceae; genus Staphylococcus; species Staphylococcus sp. HMSC070D05. The sequence goes on from NZ_KV821095.1 coordinate 134,490, forward strand.
TTAACATAAGTCATCTCATTCTTATATTAAGGAGTCGTATCTATTCAATTTATTTTCTAGACATACCTTTAAGTAAATTTAGCATGTACGTTAAGCTACGATTCATATCATCATCTTTTAATACACTCATTAAGCTTCGTATCGTCGTTTTGGCATTTGGACTTGCTTGATTAGCTACGTGTAAGCCACTATTAAGTTTATTTAAAAATTGACTTAGTTCTTTAACTTCTAAATTTCCAAGCATAAATACCATTGGAGCTAAATTTGTAATGAGTCCAGTATACATATCTTTATTTAATTCCGTAGCGAATTTATTTATAATAACTTGACGACCTTTAATACCACCGTTAATAGCATCTAAGAGTTTTGCATCATCTAAATTTTTAATAATACGAATAGCTTTTAAAATACTATCCTTATTTTCAACAATTGCATCTGTAACTTCATTCAAACTTTCTAATTTAAGTTGTTCTTTTGATTTTTCAAGACGATTAATTTTAGTTATTCTTTCAGCCATATTAATCCACCACATTTCCCGGGAAAATATAATCCTTACGCTTCCATTTTTTCTGAACTTGGACACTATATTGTGGATGACGATGTTTATCTACACGGAAATTCGTTGGATTTAAAGGAGATTTACCTTTTCTAGTTATAACCTCTAAACGACAATGTGTACGTTTATAAGATGGTGTGTGTGTAGCATAATCCACGTCACTATTAGTTAATTTATTTATAGCACCTATATCACCATTACTCATAGCATCATTATTTAAAGGAATATATATCTCTTTTCCTTTAACTCTATCAGTAATTGTAGCAACTAAAGTAGCTTCTCCTGTATCAGAAATAAGTTTTACTTCTGCACCCTCATGGATATCGCGATCTTTTGCTAATTCAGGTGAAATTTCTACAAATGCGTGAGGCATTTTATATTTAATCATTTCTGTTTGATATGTCATATTTCCTTCATGGAAATGTTCTAGTACGCGACCATTATTCACATGTAAATCATATACTTCATCTTCTTTAAAGAAATTATCAAATGTTAATTCAAATAATTTTGCACGTTTATTATCAAAATTAAAGCCATCAAGATATAATGTAGGTTGATCTGTACCATCTGGTGCTACAGGCCATTGTAAACTGTTAAAGCCTTCTAATCTTTCATAGCTGACACCTGAATAAGAAGGTGTTAAGCGTGCAATTTCGTCCATAATTTCTGAAGGATGGCTATAATTCCACTCAAAGCCCATTCTTTTAGCAATCAATTGGAAAATTACCCAGTCGGGTTTTGAGTCACCTAAAGGTGATAATGCTTGATTAATACGTTGAATTCTACGCTCTGTATTTGTATATGTACCATCTTTTTCTAATGAAGGACTAGCTGGTAACACAACATCCGCATACGTTGCTGTAAATGTTAAAAATTCATCTTGAACTACCAAAAATTCAACTTTTTCTAATGCAGATTGTACATAGTTAATATTTGAATCTACAATTCCTGTATCTTCACCATACAAATATAGTGAATGAATTTGTCCTTCATGAATACCATCCATCATTTGATGATTATCACGACCAGGTGTTGGATTCAATGTGACACCATACTCTTTCTCAAATTTCTCTCTAATTTCATCATTGTGTATCATTTGATAACCTGGAAATTGGTCTGGCATACTTCCCATATCACTTGCACCTTGAACATTATTGTGGCCACGTAATGGATAAGCACCTGTGCCAGGTCTTCTATAGTTACCTGTTACAAGTAGAAGATTTGAAATTGCTGTACTTGTATCACTACCAATATCTTGTTGTGTAACACCCATTGCCCAACAAATAGCTACAGATTCTGCTTTTGCGCATTCTTCCGCAAAACTAATTAATCGCTCTTTTGAAATTCCTGTAACCTCTTCAGTAAATTCTAATGAAAATGGAGTTAATGACTCATAATATTCATCAAAATTGTCAACCCACTTTTTAATAAATTCGATATCATGTAAATGATGATCGATAATATATTTAGTCGCAGCACTCAACCATACTAAGTCTGTACCAGGTTTAGGTTGATAAAATTCATCTGCACGTTCAGCCATTTCATGTTTACGAATATCAAAGACATGCATTCTTTGTCCAAATAATTTCTGTGCACGTTTAATTCTTGAAGCGATAACTGGATGGGCTTCTGCTGTATTTGTACCAATAAGTACTGTCATAGCTGCTCTTTCCAAGTCATCAATAGAACCCGAGTCCCCTCCATGTCCTACCGTTCTAAATAATCCTTTTGTAGCAGGTGCTTGACAATATCTCGAACAATTATCAACATTATTTGAACCAAATACTTGGCGAGAAAGTTTTTGCATTAAATATGACTCTTCGTTTGTACCTTTTGAAGAGGCGATAAATGCTAGGTGATCGCCACCATATTCATTTTTAATGCGCTTAAAGTTCTCTTCTATAACATCAAGGGCTTCTTCCCATTCAACCTCATGAAATTCACCATTTTTACGAACTAAAGGTTTAGTTAAACGTTGATCCGAATTAATGTGCCCCCACGAGAATTTACCTTTTACACAAGTAGAGATTTTATTTGCTGGAGAGTCGTATGAAGGTTGAACTTTTAAGATTTCTCTATCCTTTGTCCATACATCAAATGAACATCCTACACCACAATATGTACATACTGTTTTAGTTTTGTTAATTCTTTCTTTGCGCATCTCTGCTTCAGAATCCGACACAGCAAATAACAATCCATCCCCTGGTTCAGCTTTTTTAGTTAAATCAATCATAGCTGCTAATGAACCCGGTTCCGTATCAGTTAAATATCCAGCATTGCCCTCTATATTGACCTCCATCATCGCATTACATGGACACACTGTCGCACATTGACCACATGATACACAAGACGATTCATTTATTGGAACATCATTATCCCAAATAACACGTGGGTGCTCACGATCCCAGTCTATAGAAAGTGTTTCGTTAACTTCCACATCTTGACATGCTTCTACACATCTACCACATAGGATACATTGGTCTGGGTCATAACGATAAAAAGGACCATAATCTTTCTCATAAGGCTTTGTTTTATATTCATATGATTGTTCTTGTAATCCCCATGCATCCATTGCATTGTGAATCTCACAATCACCGTTATTATAATCACATACTGTACAATACAACATATGTTTTTCTAAAATTCTATCTAATGCTTCTTTTTGGCTAGCTTTCACTCGTTTATTTTGAGTATTGACTGACATCGGACGGTCAACTATTGTACTACACGCTCGTTCAACTTTACCGTCAATTTCAACCATGCAAGTATCACAGGTTTGAATTGGACCCATAGATTCGTTATAGCAAATTGAAGGCACAAAAGTATCACGAGATTTAATAAATTCGAGTAAATTTGTTCCAGGTTCTACAAGATAATCCACATCATCTAGAGTTAAAACTAAATGTTCTTGCATTGCTTTCCCCACCTTATAATTATATTCTGCAAACAACCAATTTCATTAAGATTCTGTATTGTTTCCCCATATTCAATACAGAATTAATATTATTGTATAACTAAAATCATATAATGTTAAGGCTTTCAATAATATCTATTGACCTTTCTTTATTCTTTTAAATAAAGCATATACTCTTAAATTTTTATATTTTTAAATAAAAAATCCGAGACATATAAATGAGTCTCAGATTTTTTAATTTCTATATCAATTTTTTATTTTTTCAAATTATTATTTAATACCTCTGTCATTTGTCCTTTTGAACTTTCATTAGGAATAAAATACCATAATCCGTCATTTTGAATACTACCTGTACCTTCTAGCTGATGACGATTCACTGTATCATTAGCCTCTTTATAATGACTTCTAATTTCATTTAAGTCTCCTAATGTTAAATCGGTTGTGACGTTCTTTTGAATTTGAGTAATTAATGATGGCAAATGTGTAATCGCTGAAGAACTCACCATTTTATTTGCCATAGCTTGTAAAACTAGTTGTTGACGTTCTTGACGTCCAAAATCGCCACCTGCGCCTGTTTCTTTACGACTTCTAATAAATGCCATAGCTGTATCTCCATCAACATGAGTAGATTGCCCTTTAGTAAATGTTGTACCTTGAACTGTAAATGTATCATTACTCGTTATGTTAACACCGCCGACCGAATCAATCATGTCGTGTAATCCATCCATATCAATAGTAGCATAGTGATCTATTGGCACATTCATTAGTTTTTCTAATGATTTAACAGCCATGGTAGGGCCCCCATAAGCATAAGCATGATTAATTTTTTCAGTTGTACCTCTTCCTACGATTTCTGCTTGAGTATCACGTGGAATACTTACAAGCTCAGTCATTTTTTTCTTTGGATTCACTGATAAAATCATTATTGTATCACTACGTTCACCATCATTTGTACTTTTACGTTGTGCATTAGAGTCAACACCAAATAAGGCAATTGTAAATGGATCTCCATTTCTTAAATTAACATTATGAGAACGCAATTCAGATTGTTGACGATGAAGCGGGTTATGAATTTTATTACCTGTGATCAATATCGTTGCTGCGATAACGGCTACAACAACGATAGCTAACACAACAAGTATACTAATAATCCATTTCATTATTTTACTAGAGGAACGTTTTTTTCGATCAGGACGTTGCATTTTCCTCCTCCTATTCTGCTTATATTAAAATATATCTCCATTATTATATATTAAATGATTTAATTTACTATACAACTTTAGTAGGAAATACATCAAATAACTAAGAATAGAAGTATTAGTGTTTATCATTAATAATAGCTAATATCTCCTCATAGCACCCTTTATTACTAATAATAAAGGGACCACCTTTAGCGAAATCAAGATGTTGTCCATCCATCTGCGTCATCACTAATCCTAATTCTCTAGCGAATAAAAACTGTGCTGCGATATCCCAAGGTTTAGGATTAGTATTAAAATGTGCGCCAAATTGTCCTTTAATCACTCGCACTGAATCTAATCCGCAAGCTCCTATATATCTCACACTAAAAGACGATTGATACAAAGCTTTCCTTAATCTTTCATTCACGTATTCTGAACCAAATGAAACAATAGTATCTTTAAGCGATAATACTTCTGGAGACCCAAGTTTGACATTATTCATAAAGGCCCCCTTACCTTCAATTGCTTTATATATTATTTTATGAGCGTAGTCATAAATATAAGATAATTTAGGTTGTCCATTTTCAAAGTAAGCTAAAATAATACAATAATCTTCTTGTTGTTTCACTAAATTGGCTGTTCCATCAATAGGGTCCATAATCCAAAGGTGTCCCTGATAGGGTTCAATACCATCATTATTTTTTTCTTCAGCTAATAACTGATGTGTAGGAAAATACTTTTCAAGATAGGTTTCGAAATCATTTTGTATTTGTTTATCTACATTTGTAACTAAATCGAATCGATTTTCTTTTGTTTCTGTAACCATATTTTTAATTAAATTAGGAATAATATCATCTAAATGTTGGAACCAATTCGTAATATGCTTATCTATAAATTGAAGTTGTTGATTTTGCATGATGTCACCTCAACGTTTTTATTCATCTTATCATATAACATATTATTTTTATAAAATAAAAAATCGGCTAGTCATTTGCTAGCCGACAAAATAGAAAGGAAAGTAAGTAATAAATATTGAAGATGTTTCGATGTAACCCGAACGACTCACCTTGAGCTATCTGTTATATAGCCCCTACCCCTTTGTTTGAAATCGTTCTACCCTGTTACAAATATTATATTAGCATAATTACCTAATAATTGTAAGCGTTTTCTAAATAAAAATAGTTTATTTTTACACTTATAATCGACTTATTATTATAAATGTCTTGAATCCAAGTCTTATGTTATAATTAATGTAATATGTAATGTTCATAGGTGGTGAGTATATTGAATAAAATGGAAAGACAAAATCAAATGATTTCATTAATTCAACAAGGACATAAAATCAATGCTTCTGATTTAGCAAAACAATTTAATGTCTCTACCCGTACAATTACTAGAGATATTAATGACTTAGAATCTAAAGGCGTTCATATATACGCTCATAAAGGAAGACGTGGTGGATATGAAATTCAAAATACTGATCATTATTTTCAACTTAAATTAAATGATTCCGAACTTATTGCACTATTTTTAACTTTGCAAGAAAGTCAATCTCACTCTACATTACCTTACACTCAAGACATTCATTCAATTATGAACCAATGTTTAAAAACTCCCAATACACAAATGCAAAAAATACTGAAACATATCTCCAATAATATTAAATTAGAAGATACACATTCTCTAACATTACCACATTTGTTTTCAGATATTTTAATTTATAGTAACGAAAGACATGTTATGCTTGTTGACTTTTCAGAAAATAATGAAATAACTGCAGAAAATGTGATATTCATCGGTTTACTATGTCGTAACGGCCAATGGTTTGCCATTGTTTATGAAATTGGATTCGGTAAAACTCGTGAATTATCAATATTAAATATTGTTGATATTTCTTATTCATTTGAAAAAAAAATTCAAACATACGATATTACTATTCATAACTATAAGGAATTTTTACAACCTAAAAACAATGAACAAAGTGAGTATTGAAGAAATTTCCGTATATTCTCAAATACTAAATGCTTACACACCATATATCCTTAACATTCTCTTTTAAAGGATGAGTGTACCATGCATTATAAAACTTTAATATACGATCAACATATTTTAATTCAATTATTAATTTTACTAGAAAAAGCTAAATATTATTATTTTATGGACATAGCACATTTATCTTTGGGAATTAAAGATTACAATAATTTTATTAATCATTGTCGTGCTCATTTTAAACATAATCGAATTAATAGTATTTCATCTCATTGTTCTGATTCACAAATGTATTGCTTTAAGCAATACAATGAATTGGTGAGTCACTTAAAACAAATCCCCCTTCAAAATTTTAAAAATGGAAATTTAATCGTCGATTTGCAAGAACGCCAAAATTATATTTATAAAGTTTATAATCAAATTAATAATTATCAATAACCTTATTTTTTGATAAGTTTAGTAGGTGAATTGTCATTGTAATTTATAGTATGTATAATAATGCTTGATTAATATTAAGTAAAAACTGCATACTATTTTTTTAATCTTCGAAATAATGTCATATTGATGGGAGAATATCACATTATTTCGGTAATCCTATTACGTAAACCTTTACTTAACTTAATCACTTTACAGTTATTTATCGATATTTGTGGGAATTTAGATGTAATATATGATGTATTCACATGCCTAGATAGAGATGTTTTCATTTTCATCTATCTATTTATGATGAAAGAAAAACTTTTAATAAATTAGGTGATTGGATGACAAATATTTTAAGTAGGATAGATGAAGTCTACGCTTCGTCTTCTAAAAGTGAACAGAAACTTTCACGTTTCATATTAAATTCTCCACATAAATTAGTTTCAATGTCTAATGAAGCGATTGCAGATGAGCTTAATATTAGTGTATCTACTATGAATCGTTATAGTCAAAAATTAATTAATCAAAATTTTAAAGCTATACGCGATGAAATTAAGCAATGGTTTCCTAAACAAGTCACACCATATAATATCAAGTTAGTAGAAAATGAATCAGTAGAAAGTTTAAAACAAAAATTATATTTTCAAACTAAAGCGTCGTTAAAACAAAGTAATCATTTTATAGATCACCAAACTATTGACGCTATTTGTGAAACATTTAAACAGGCACATACCATTTTTCTATATGGTTATGGGAGTTCATATGTGTGTGCCCTTGAATTTTATCAGAAATTATCCCGTATTGGTCTCAATATTCAATTAGTTCAAGATACACATTTACTTACTACAATGTTGTCTACACATAATAAAAATGACTGTGTGATTTTTATTACAAATAGTGGTGAACAGAGCGAACTACAAGCAATGATAAAAGTCGTTAAAGATTTTAATCTTTCAATGATTACTATTACAAGTTCTAACAATAATTCAGTTGCAAAAGATTCTGATTTAGTTTTAACGTATAATGAAGATTATAAAAACGAACTGTGTATGAGTGCGACGACTGCATTATTTGCACAATTATATACGATTGATATTATATTTTATCGCTTTATAGCACGTAATTATCACGCTTCTTTAGACTATATGACACAGTCAAAGATTTCATTAGACAATTATCACAAGTATTTATCAAAAATTGAATTTAAACATTAATAAAAACGTTAAAAAATCTGAGACATTTATTCACGTCTCAGATTTTTTAATATATATATTTATCGTTATTTTACTCTTTTTATAGCATCATTTTTGTGGTGACCGCGAATAAAGTAATAAACTGTAACCCCTGCTAAAACAATAATACCTATAACCACTGAAATAACTGTGTCTTTATTAAATAACATACCAATTAAAACAATGAGTAAAAAGATAATGGTAATAACACTAGAAATTGGGCCTCCTGGCATCTTAAATGGATGATTTTCAACCTGTTCTGGATGTAATTTTCTGAAACGAATATGACTGATTAAAATCATAAACCATGGAATCATACCGGGTAAAATAGATGCACTATAAACATACACGAAAATACTATCAGCACCTTTAATAAATACAGGTAAAATAACATTTAATAATGCTCCGATTAAAATACCAATTGCAATAGTTAATACTGGATAAAGCGGCACGCCATTTTTCATTACACGTGTAAAGATTTTAGGCATTTGCCCTTTTTGAGCAAGTGTATATATCATACGACTTGCACTAAAAATACCAGAGTTACATCCTGATAATGCAGCAGTTAATACAACAAAGTTGATCAAACCTGCAGCAAATGTAATACCAATTTTAGAGAATGTAGCTACAAAAGGACTGCCAATACTTTCTAATTGATTCCAAGGGTATATTGAAACAATAACAAAAATAGCACCTATGTAAAAAATTAATATACGCCATATAACGCCATTTACAGCACTTTTAATATTTTCTTTAGGATTCTTTGTTTCACCTGCAGTAATACCAATGAGCTCAACCCCTTGATAAGAACCAATAACGATTGAAAGTGCAAAGAAGAAACCAACTAATCCATTGGGCATAAATCCACCGTGTTTCCATAAGTTAGAAATACCGATAGGATGTCCTCCATTACCAATTCCAAAGAAAATCAATCCTAACCCAGCAATAATCATTAATAAGATTGTTACCACTTTTATCATTGCAAACCAAAACTCAAATTCTCCAAACGCTTTAACTGAAGCTAAGTTTGCTACTAATAATAATACTATTGCAATCACACCTGGTATCCATTGTGGTAAATGAGGGAACCAATAATTCATATACTCACCTACGGCAATGACTTCACTCATCCCAACGACAATCCATTGGAATATATTACTCCACGCTGTCATATAGCCAGCAGCTGGATGTATGTATTCACTAGCAAATGTTGCAAATGAACCTGTTGTTGGATTTAAATAAATCAATTCTCCCATTGCTCTCATTATTAAAAATAAGAATATTCCTGCGATTAAATACGCAAAAATAACTGACGGTCCAGTCCATTTAATTGTACTTGTTGCCCCCATAAATAAACCTACACCAATTGTCCCACCAAGCGCAATCATTCTAATTTGACGTGCACTTAGTCCCCTGTGTAATTCATTATTATCCATAAAAATACCCCATCTCTATTTGGACTAAGGTGCGATACTTTTAAACTATAGAAAATATTTATTACGTTTTCTTAGTCGACATATCCTTTACCTTATTGAAGTTATTATACTATAATTTTCAGAAAATAAAATATATTTTTAAAATTACATTGAAAGCGTTTCTATTTATTTAATTAAATTTTTTTCCTTTTTTGCAAAAATGAATAATTTAATACTTGTGTTATTGAGTTATTTTTAGTTGAGAATATGATTAATCAATTAATATATTTAATTGATACTTTAGCAGTATGCTATACTGCTTATATAGACTTAAAGGAGTTTAACCTATGCAGCATTTATTAAAAAAGGATATAAAGATATCTATTATTTTTGCTATTGTGTTCTTTTTACTGAACTTTTTCAGTGAACAACAGCACATGGTAAGTTCGCTTATACTACGAACGCTTTTAGCAACTTTAGCATTTTTCTTACTATACTTAATTGTATTTTCAATCTTTAATTCAGATCAACGTAAAATAAAATTTAGTATTACTTTATCTATCGCAGTGATCATCTTTTTAATTATAGGACTATTATTATCTTCTCCAAAGTTCGGCGTTTTAATAGGAATCTGTGTAGGTATTATTGCAGGATTTATATGGGAATGGATTGAAAAAAGAAAAGGAGAATAAATATATGTCAGTAACTATTGGTATAATATTAATTATTGTTTTATTATTTTTAAGTCTCATACCAAATTATAATGCAATGAGACAAGCTAAATCACAAGGATCTAAAAGCACTAGATTTACCGTAATGGTGGGTATTGATGCGATTTTAATTGTTTTATTAGTTTTTACAATTATTCTAAAAATAATTATTTAATAAAAAAGGAACCTTAGAAAAGGTTCTTTTTTACTATCCTATAGGTTATTCATTCTATAATCTGCTTTGTAACAAAAAGAAATACGCTATAAAAGCAAGTATAAGATATATCATTGTTCCTAACATAAATGAGCGTATACGAACTCTAAAAGGAATACGTTTATTAAACATTGGACCTAAAACAAGATTTCCTATTCCGATAATAATGGGTCCAGCTAAAAAGAAGATGATTAATTGCCATGACATTTCATTCACACATTACCCTTTGCAAAAAAACGATTTATAATTTCTTCATCATTTAAATCTTTACCAATATATGGAATAGTTGAGAAGTCTTGTTTTTGAGTCATATAATTTGTATTTACTATAACATCTAATCCAGCGCGAAAAGCAGCTGTAGCACCATTTACAGAGTCTTCAATAGCTAAACAATGAGTTGGTGAATAATTAAGCTGCTGAACCGCAGTCAAATAAAGTTCTGGCTCTGGTTTTACATATTCTACACTTTCTCTCCCAACAATAATATTTATATATTCATCTAAACCTAAACTCTTAAATACTGGAAAAATGTCCTTTTTATAACTACTAGTCGCAATTGCCATAGGAATATGATGTTGCTTCAAGTATTTCATTAATTGTTCAATCGTAGGATTCATTTCTAATTGGTTGCTTGTTTGATGATGTTCTTTATAAATAATTTCTTTATTATCATTTCCAATCGTCTCTTCCAAGTATTTATGTAAATTCTTTGCTTCTCCACCAATATTTTCACGATAAAAATCGAGAGTAATTGGTGATGCATTATGACTAATTAAATGCTTATTAATAATATTAAATAAATGTTGTTCAGTATCGACAATGGTACCATCAAAATCGAATACTATTGCTTTATACATGATATTTCTCCTTTAAACTTAATATTATAGGTAAGTTTAACATATTACATCAACGTTTAGACCAATATTTGGCAAGAATAGGTCCAGAAATATTATGAACAAAACTGAATACAGCTCCTGGCACTGCTGCTAGTGGACTAAAGTGTACAGTTGCCAAAGACACAGCTAAACCTGAATTTTGCATTCCAACTTCAATAGAAACCGCCTTTTTGTCTCTTCTATCAAGTTTGAATACATGTGCTAAAACATAACCTAATAAATAGCCCACTGCATTATGTAAAATGACTACAATAAAAATAAGTAATCCAGTTTTAAGAATTTGTGATTTACTCCCTCCAACAACAGCGGCTAAAATCAATGAAATCGCTACTACAGAAATAATTGGTAAAATTTTAGTAGCTTCCCGAGTTACTTTTTTGAAAGCAAGTTGTAAAATGAATCCTATGATTATTGGTAATAAAATAACTTGAATGACCGACCATAACATACTTAAAAATGATACATGCAACCACTCATGAGCAAATAAATAAATTAAAGCAGGTGTTACAAATGGTGCTAATAAAGTAGATACACTTGTAATCGCTACAGATAACGCAACATTAGCATTAGCTAAGTAGCTCATGACATTACTTGATGTTCCACCAGGACAACATCCAACTAAAATCACTCCAATTGCTAACTCAGCTGGTAAATTAAATATTTTAGCAATAGTATAGGCCAAGGTAGGCATAATAGTGAATTGTAAAATTACTCCGATAATAACAGACCTCGGCTCTTTAAAAACTAATTTAAAATCACTAGGTTTAATTGTCATCCCCATGCCTAACATTACAATTCCTAATAGCCACGGGACGAATTGACCAATCGTCGCTAGTTGAGTTGGAAATATAAAACCTATAATAGCAGCAATAAACATCCATAATAAAAATGTCTTAGTTGCAAATTCACTTACTTTACTTAACATAATTTCACCCTCTTATTTTAAATAATGAAATAAGAGTATCATAGGAGAAAAAGTAAAACAATAAATTATCAGAATATTTAAAAAATATGAAAATTTTTATTTTTTCTCTTTTAAATAGAGTTACGAATATATTACAAAAATATTAAATTAAAATTCATTCAAAAGTCGTAGTGATAATCATAATAAAGAGTGATACAATCAGACTGTATATGGGAACGGCGTGTTTCATTTTAAGAATGATAATTACATGAAGACTACATATTATTAAGAATTGGGAGGTTCTTGCATGTGGATAGATAAATTTGAAACTTACATTCTAAATATTGTAGGTTTACAATCAAGATCGACTAAAAAGCAATTAATGAAAATTTGCAGAAATGTTCAATTTTGCGAATCATTTCAATACAACATTATTAAATATAACAATACTCCAGCCCTTGAAATCAGCTTACCTAAACAACAATTACCCTATTTCATTAGTTTTTTAAGTTTTTACCAAATTTCTATTTATCAAATTCTTTCTTCTAGAAATACACACATCTTATTGGATTCTGGACAATATTATTCTTCTTCTAAACGCTTTAATTTATGTATAGATGGATTACAAGATGCTTTTATTAAAGATAAAGTTATTGATATAATGACATATTTCTCTAATCAATATGATTTAACTTATACATTAAACAATAATTGTGCTAGCGTATGTTGTAAACCAGAAGTATTCTCGAAACTCATTCAGTTTATTGCTTGTCGAAATATTGATATTTTATCAGCCACATACAAAACTCGCGCATTACATAATGCACGTATTTCTTAGAATAGTTAAAGGGTCGAAACAAAATGTTTCGACCCTTTTAGTATCTTATTTTTTATCATTTTCATCAAACACTAAGTGTTCAAATGCTTCTCGTACTTGTGGTACGGTCATCCCTACAACTACTTGTACATTCTTACCACTTTTTACAAGTCCATGTGACATTTGTTGATGTGTAAAATATGCAGTATCTTCTACTTTTGATTCGTCATTAACAGTTAAGCGTAAACGTGTTGTACAATTTGTCACATCTTTAATATTTTCTTTTCCACCTAAACCTTCTAAATAATAATATGCTTTTTCTTCATATTCATTACTAGGCTCAAAACCTGAAGTATCTGTACTATCTTCTCCTTTTTTCTCTTTATAATCTTTTTTAGAAAATAGTTTCACTTCTTCTTCAGCACGACGTCCTGGTAATGGAATATCAAATTTTAAAATAAGATATCTAAATACAAAGAAGTAAATTGCTGAGAAAATTAAACCAATAATAACTTGAGCTACATAAGTCATCCAGTGATTTTGTCCAAGTGGAATCCAGTTTGTTGCAATAAAGTCAAGTAGTCCTCCACCCATATTACCAACTACTCCAAAACCATACATGATTGTATCCATTGTTGCAGCTAATAATGCATGAATAACAAATAAGAATGGTGCAATAAATAAAAATGTAAATTCTAATGGTTCTGTAATACCAACTACAACAGCAGTTAATGTAGCAGGTATCAATAATGCAGCTACTTTTTTGCGATTTTCTTTAGGTGTTGTAGAATACATTGCTAAAGCAATACCAATTGCGCCAAATACTTTACCATTACCTTGAAGCATGAAACCATAATGGAATTGATCTTTTAATGGTTTGCTACTTTCGGCAAATTGATTTAAATGTCTAAACCATTCTGCTTTTAAACCATCTTTTGCCACAACTGGACCTACTTCAATTGGTGCATAAACAAAATGGTGAAGTCCAGTAGGTATTAATACACGTTCTAAGAAATGGTATAGCCAAACACCTATATAACCAGAAGCAATAATGAAATGTTGTAATGATTCAATTCCGCTTTGAATCGTTGGCCACACTACACATGTAATAGCTGCTACAGGTAACATAACAAAGAATGAAATAGTGACTACAAATGTTAAACCTTGGAAAACACCAAGCATTTCAGGTAATTTCTTACTGTAATATCTATTATGTATCCATGTTACAATAGCTGAAATAATGATACCACCTAAAATATTAGTATCTAATGTTGAAATACCTGCAATTGCTTTTAAACCTGTAACATTTTCAACACCCTTTTCTAAGTTTGCACCAAACGTATGTGGCCATTGCGTTAAAATAGCATTGATAAATGTATTAAACATTAAGTAACCCATTAAAGCTGCTAATGCTGCGTGACCTGGTGCTTTTTTAGCAAGTGAAATGGGTAAACCTACTACAAATACAATTTCCATGTGATTAAAGATAACCCAACCACCAGATTCAATGACTGACCAAAATTTAAACCAAAATGTGTGACTCTCTGCCAAACCACCCATTATTGTTGGGTTTTTAAATAGTGTTGCAAATCCCAATACAATTCCGAAGAATGCAAACATTAATACTGGAACTATCATTGCGCTCCCAAAACGTTTTATTGCGTTCATATACTGACCCCCAAATCTAAATATCTTAGTTATTTATATAATATTGCACTTTTTTAAGCGCTTTCTTAATGTCTTAATCCTATTATAGTAAACGCTTTCACATATACAATGGCATTGACTCATTTTGAAATATTTTTGTATAATCAGTTTATATTTTCTATAGATGAAAAAATTTTCAATACTATAACTTGAGGTGTTTATATGTTATTAGATGAGAGAGTTAATGCTAACTTTGATAAATTAAATGACAATGATCTTCATATAGCTCATTTTGTTAATACACATATAGAACAATGTAAAACTTTAAAAATACAAGAACTATCGCAATATACACATGCATCAAACGCAACTATTCACCGTTTTACACGTAAGTTAGGCTTTGATGGCTATAGTGATTTTAAATCTTATTTAAAATTTGAAAGTCAATCTTTACATGAAGTGCCTACTGATTCAATCAAACAATTTAAACAAGAAATTGAAACAACATTTACTTACCTAGAGAGGGTAAATTTTAATCTTATTACTGAAAAAATTGATAAAGCTACAAATGTATACTTATATGGTACTGGACGAGCTCAGAAAAATGTAGCTGAAGAGGCACAACGTATCTTATTAACTATGCATAAAAATGTAATTGTATTGCATGATGAACATGAGATTAAAATGGTACTTAACTATTCTAATGAAGATGACTTATTTTTTGTGATTTCTTTATCTGGAGAAACTCACCAATTAAATGATATTACTAATTTACTTCAATTGCGCCAACGTTATTTTATTTCTGTTACAACCATGAAAGACAATACATTAGCACAAAAGGCAAATTATAATGTTTACGTTTCTAGTCATACATTTTATTTATACAATGATATAGATTATTCTAGCTTTATTAATTATCATATCTTCTTTGAAACGCTACTAAGAAAATATAATGAGCGAAAAGAAAACGGTGAATTATAGTAAATAAAAAGACCTATTAAGTAGTAACTTACTTTTACTCAATAGGTCTTTTCATTTTAATTAAAGTAACATATCATTATCCTCTACATATTGATCTAAAATTTCATTCATTCGATCAAACATTAATTCTAAACCATGTGCAGTAGAATCATGATATTCTTTCTTTTTATGTTTATATTCTAAAGCCGTTAAACGACGTTCTTTTTCTACTATAGATTGATAGTAAAAGAACATTTGCGTACCGCCAGATTCACGTTCTTCAAATTCTACTTCAATAACATCTTGACTATCGCTTAATTCTGGCATTCCAATAGTCATTTTGATATATTCATCGGATACTAATTCTTCATATTTACCTTGAATTACATTTTGTTTACCATTACGAGCATCTACTATACGATATTGTCCACCTTCATGAATATCTGCATCAAATAATTTATTTGTTCGTTGGGAGGTCATAAACCATTGCTTTAATAAGTTTATATCTGTCCAAGCACTATAAACTAATTCTGGAGAATATTTAAATAAACGCTCAATATGAATCTCAACTTGTTCATTTTCTACATTATATTTTGCCACTCATCTCACCTACTTTCACTCTTAGTTATATTTTAACGCATTTATAAATACTACCAAAATTTCAACTATCAGAAATTAAAAAAATATAAATTTAGATGATTTTAACTAGTTATATATCCTTTATTTAGTCTTAAGACGTGGAAATCTAAATATAATTGCTAGAATACCACAAATGCCTAATAAAATTGAATAAATACAATATGGCATCATGCTAAAAGGAGATATTCCAGCGACACCCGCTGCTGCAATAAGTTGAGGGCTATAGGGTAACAGACCTTGAAAACATCCAGCAAAAA
Organism: Staphylococcus sp. HMSC070D05; assembly: GCF_001815595.1. Taxonomy (NCBI): domain Bacteria; kingdom Bacillati; phylum Bacillota; class Bacilli; order Caryophanales; family Staphylococcaceae; genus Staphylococcus; species Staphylococcus sp. HMSC070D05. The sequence continues at coordinate 151,241 of NZ_KV821095.1, forward strand.
TATCAAGAAGACTTGCCGATTTACGAGGATCTATTTCATATTCGTCTGCAATATTTTTGGCTAATGGTCCTGACATAATAATTGAAATTGTGTTATTTGCTGTAGCGATGTCCGCTACACTCACAAGACTAGCGATACCAAATTCAGCACCACGTTTCGATTTCACTTTCGATTTCACAAAATTAAGCAACCATTCTACACCACCGTTATGTTGAATAAGACCAACAAGACCACCAATAAGTAAAGCAATAATTGCAATATCTTCCATTCCAATAATTCCTTTTGATATAGCAGTTAATAAACCTTTCCAGTTGAAAGAACCATCAATAAGACCAATGATTCCAGAAAGTATAGTACCACTAATTAGAACTAAAATGACATTCACACCAATGATGGCTAAAACAAGCACTAAAATATAAGGAATGACTTTCACTAAGTTATAATCATATTGTTTAGAATGATCGACATGTACACCATTTGTTAAGAAAAATAAAATGATAATTGTTAGAATTGCGCCTGGTAAAACAATCCAAAAATTGACTTTAAATTTATCGCTCATTTTTGTTTTTTGAGTACGTACTGCTGCTATTGTGGTATCTGATATCATTGATAAATTATCACCAAACATCGCACCGCCTACCACTGTTCCCATCGCTAACATAGCTGAAATATCAGTTGCCTGAGAAAATCCAAATCCTACAGGTGCAAGTGCTGCGATCGTTCCAACTGAGGTTCCCATTGAGATAGAGACAAACATACAAATTATAAACAATCCTACAATAATAAGATTTTGTGGTATGAGTGATAATCCTAAATTAACTGTAGACGTAACACCACCCATTTTTTCAGTAGTAGTTGAAAATGCACCTGCTAAGATAAAGATGAAAACCATTAGGACAATATTTGAATGCCCTGCTCCTTGGGTAAATATTTCAATCTTTTTTGAAAATTTTTCTTTTCTATTCATCATTAATGCTACAATCACAGTAATCGTTATCGCAACATTTAAAGGCATATTACTAAAATCTCCAGTAGCGATTCCTATTCCTAAAAATAATGCAATAAATAGCACAAGAGGTAGTAGTGCCCAAGCATGACCTTTATTACCTTCTTCCATATTTAACCTACTTTCCTTAATACTAATTGAATTTATATTTAAAGGTACAAGATTCATGTATCATCGTCAATACGATTACATGTAAAGTTCATATTATTATGATTTTGGACGTTCAATTGTAAATGTATCTCCGAGTTTAGAATAATTATTTCCCGCTAAACGTGCTACCGGTTTAAGCTGATTAGAATCAATTTTACTATCCTCAAAATAGACATCTTCACTTATATGATACATAACAACGTCTCCTATAATTAAATCAGCACCATCATTTTTAGTACCTAATTGAATCATTTGATCTAATTTACATTCAAAACGAATATTAGCTTCTTTCACAGCAGGCGTCTTTATCATAGATGAACTGATAAGAGTCAATGATGTACGTTCTAATTCATTGTCTTCGTATTTTAAAGGTGCAGCCGTCTCATTGATATCTTCAATATTGAATTCATCTGTAATATGCACAACAAATTCTTTTGTTTTTTCAATATTTATAGCTGTATCTTTACGCTTACCATTACTTCTTTGTGCTGCAATTGCTATCATAGGCGGTTTATTATTCACTACATTGAAAAAGCTAAATGGCGCACCGTTTAAATTACCTTTTTCATCTTCCGATGTTACAAACGCAATAGGTCTAGGTATAACTGAACCACTTAATAATTTATAATTTTGAATGTCTGATAATTGATTTGGATTAATCTCTTTCATTTTTAATTCTCCTTTATAAAATAAAAAGCGAGAGATTTCTAAAAATCTCTCGCCAGCATACTTAACGTCATACTGAATTAGTCGATTTGAATACCACCAGTAACGCTATGAACTTGACCAGTTAAATAACTGCCATCTTCTGAAGCAAATAATACATATGGTCCCACACATTCAACAGGTTGACCTGCACGGCCTAGTGGAGTAGCTTGGCCAAATTCTGGTATTGCTGATTGAGGTTGTCCACCACTGATTTGTAAAGGTGACCAAAATGGTCCTGGCGCTACACTATTCACTCTAATACCTTTATCTCCAAATTCTTCAGAAAGACTTTTTGTTAATGAAATAATTGCTGCTTTAGAAGCAGCATAATCATGTAAAATTGCAGCAGGTTTATACCCTTGTACTGAAGATGTCGTTGTAATTGCAGCACCTGGTTTTAAATATTTAGTTGCTGCTTGAGCAGTCCAAAAAATTGGATACACATTTGTTTCAAATGTTTCAGCAAATTGTTCAGTTGTAAATCCGTGAATATCATCATGATACTGTTGATGCCCTGCAACAAGAGTAATGTTGTCTAAGCCACCTAATTCATTATAAGCTTGTTCTACTAAATCATAGTTAAACTGCTCATTTCTCACATCTCCAGGGATAAGCACTGCTTTTCTTCCAGCTTTTTCGATGACCTCTTTAACTTCTTGTGCATCTTGTTCTTCACTTGGTAAGTAGTTAAGAACTACATCAGCACCTTCTTTAGCATAAGCAATTGCTGCTGCACGTCCAATACCTGAATCGCCACCAGTTACAAGCATTTTATAATCTTGTAAACGACCATGACCTTCATATGATTCTTCACCACAATCTGGTTTAGGTGACATTTTATATTGATAACCTGGTGTTTCTTGTTCTTGTTTTTTATAATCAGAATCTTTAAATTTAGTTCTTGGATCTTGTGCACCCATTAAAATCATCTCCTATTTACTTACTCAACATTGGTATACCACATTAAGTAGTAATTAAATCATAGTTCCAAAATTCTAATAAATGTTATGCTAATAATTGATAAATCAGTTCTATAAAATAATCAGGTATTTTTTCTAAAATACGTTCATCTGGATTGTATTTTGGATGATGTAAATCATATTCGCTATTTGATCCAATAAATGCAAATACACCTGGATGATGCTCTAATAAACCAGAAAAATCTTCTCCAATCGTATATGGATGTTCTAAATCAATTACTGTGTATCCTACTTTTTTTGCCGCTTCTTTAGCATGTTTAGTAAGCTCTAAATCATTAATAACTGCGCCTGGTAAACGTGTATAAATTAATTCAATCTCTATATTAAATAATTGTTCTAATCCTTTAGCAATGTCATGCATACGTTGTTCAATATAATCTTGTACTTCCGGTTTGAATGAACGTACCGTACCTTGAACATAAGCATTATCTGCAATAACATTCCAAGTATTACCTGAAGACACTTCTCCTATTGTAATGACAGCACTATCAAAGGCAGATAAATTACGACTAATAATTGTTTGCAAGCTTGTAATTAATTGCCCTAACGCCATTACAGGGTCATTGCCTTGCTCTGGCTTGGCAGCATGAGCCCCTTTGCCATGAACTTTAAATTCAAAACGGTCTACAGCAGAAGTAATAGGACCAGATTTAATTGCAAATTCTCCAATATCTAATGTTGGATAATTGTGAAATCCAACAATCGCTTGTACATTATCTAATGCATTGGTTTTAGCCATGACTTTAGCTCCATACCCAAGCTCTTCGGCTGGTTGAAATAAAAATCTTACTCTTCCATTTAATTGTTCTTCTTCTTCTTTTAACTTGGTAGCAATAGCTAAGATACTAGCCATGTGAATATCATGTCCACAAGCATGCATCACTCCATCATTAATAGAAGTAAAGTCTTGACTAACTTGCTCTTGAATAGGTAACGCATCAATATCAGTACGAACAGCAATACACTTTTCTCCTTGTCCTATTTCTGCTACTAGACCCGTTTCCATTGGAATGTCAATCATTTTAATATTGTATGAAGTTAATATATCTTTTATACGTTGCGTCGTTTTATATTCGTATTTTGATAACTCAGGATATTGATGAAACATGCGTCTCCATTTTACAACGTCGTTAAAACTTGTCATCAATGTCACTTCCCTTTCTCTAAGTCCAATAAAATATTGTATAGTCTATAATATCATAATGATTAAACTTTTCTTATAACTAAAATAAGAGTAGATACCCATTACTTAGAATGGTGGACTACTCTTATCTAAAAGTTCATTTCAATCTTTAAAATAACTACTCTATAAAATGGTGGATAAAATTCGCTGCAAGTTGAGCAGTACGATGATCAATATCATAATTTGGATTGACTTCAGCAATACTAATAGAAGACGTCTTTCCACTTAATATGACGCGTTTACCTATATTAAATACAGAATGAGGATTCAATCCGAGTACAGTAGGTTCACTCACTCCAGGCGCAAATGCACTATCGATGGCGTCCATACTAATTGTAAACATAATTGTTTCATGCTGATGAATAAATCGTTCAATTTTATCTTTAATGGTTGGAGACAAATCATTTAAAATTTCATCTGCATATACATAGATAATTCCTTTTTCTTCAGCATATTCATATAGAGCACGTGTATTTCTACCTTGAGATAAGCCTAAAACTAAGTAATCAACATTATCATCTTTTTCTAAAATTTGTCTGAACATTGTACCAGAATTAGATTGTACATCAGCACGCGTCTCGAAATGTGAATCGATATTAATAATACCAATAGAAGCATCAGGATAAGTGTGTCTCGTCGCTAGGTATTGTGCGTATGCGATATCATGTCCTCCACCAATAAAAAAAGATTGGTGATGCTGTTGAATAACTCGAGCAGCCAAATGGTCCATTTCTTCTTGAACTTCATTCAGAGAACCTTTTGTATATTCTACATTTCCGTAATCAACAAGAGAGTCACATTCACTTAAATCCGGTAATTGGGCAAAAGCTTTTTTTATTTCGTCTGGTCCTTTTTTAGCACCCATTCTTCCTTCATTCAGTTCAATCCCTTTATCAACGGCATAGCCTAACAAACCTACACCAACTTTATCAAAATGATTTTCTATATTTTCTAAATTAGCAAATGTGACGGTCTGAAAATGCTTAAACTGCTTAGGATCATTTTGACTATCTACTCTTCCTTTCCATAGTTTTGGATTGCTTTCACTGTACATAATATTAGATGCCTCCTAATTATTTAAAGTTACCTTAATCATATAATATATTTTATACAATCAATACCCATTTTTATTAAATTATTTACCCTTTAATTTATGATTCAGACATTAAGTATTAGTTTCAAAAATTTAAAAATAATTCAATACTATTACATTTTAATGATATTTAAAATGGACAATTTATTTATCCCCTTGTAATATGTATAATATTAAGGAAAGAATATATGGTTACCCTAATGGAGGTTACATACATGAAGACGAAACGTATTTCAGGATTTCAATGGGCTTTAACAATTTTTGTATTTTTCGTTGTTACAATGGCATTGTCTTTAATCCTGCGAGACTTTCAAGCATCTATTGGTATTAAACGTTTTGTGTTTAGTATTCATAATTTAGCGCCATTTATTGCTGCAATAATTTGTATTATTGCATTTAAAAATAAGCGTACTCAACTAGCTGGTTTGAATTTCTCTATTGATATTAGAGTTATTGAGCGTATAATACTTGCGTTAATTTTGCCGCTCATTATTTTTATTATTGGAATGATGAGTTTCAATAGATTTGCTGATAGTTTTATTTTATTACAAGCCAATGATTTATCAGTATCTGTATTTACAATTATTATTGGTCATATTTTCATGGCTTTTTTTGCTGAATTTGGATTCCGTTCATATTTACAAAACATTGTCGAAAGTAAAGTCAATACATTTTTTGCTTCAATCATTGTAGGTTTAATGTATTCTATTTGGTCTATTAATACAACATATGGAATGCAATATGCAGGTTATCACTTCTTATACACATTTATGTTTTCAATGATTGTGGGTGAATTAATCAGAGCAACTAAAGGTCGTACGATTTATATTGCACTGTTATTCCATGCTGCAATGTCATTTGCTCAAGTATTCTTATTTAGCGAAGAAACTGGCGACTTATTCTCTATGAAAGTCATTGCTTTAAGTACTACAATTGTTGGTATTATTTTCATTCTTTTAAGTTTAGTAACTCGCTTTATCTTATATAAAACAACAAACCAATCTTTAGATGAAGTAGAACCTAATAATTATTTAGACCATGTAAATGATGACACAGATGATTCAAATAAGACATCTAATAGCGAATTGGACAAAAAAGAAACGTCACATCAATCGTTACAAGAAAATAATGCGACTCATACACAGACTAATGGTTCTGAAGTTCAATTCGATGATCATCATTTAAAATCATCTTCTAAATATGCAGAAGATAGACGCTCATCTGTAGTGGATAATGTAAAAGAAGAAATCAATGACATCCATAAATCTAAGAAGTAAAAAGAGAGGAACTTAAAAATGTTCCTCTCTTTTTTACTTCTTGTTAATTACTTTAATTCCTTCTTGAGTACCAATAATCGCTTGTGTTGTCATATCTAAAAAATAACCTGTTTCTAGAACGCCTGTGAGATGAATTAAAAATTCATGTAATTGATAAGGATCTATCTTACTTCTTAATTCACAGTCTAAAATATAATTCCCATTGTCTGTAATAAATGGTATATCTTCGTTCATTCTTCGTTCAACTGAGATATCATGATATGCTTCAATTTTTTTAGATATAAGTAACCAGTTAAATTTATCAACTTCAATAGGCAATTTGAAGGTTTCACCTAAGTAATTTACAATTTTACTTTCGTCTGCTAAAACTATAAACTTTCTTGCCATTTCATCAATGACTTTCTCTCTGAATAAGGCACCTCCGCCTCCTTTAATAAGATTTAAATCCGAATCAATTTCATCTGCACCATCAATAGCTAAATCTATATAAGTAATATCATTAATATCAACCACGTTAATATTATATTGTTTAGCAAGAAATTCACTTTTATTAGATGTACATACACCTGTAATGTTTAAATTATCTTGTTGAATACGCTCTACGATTTTAGGAATCAATAGTTCAATTGTACTTCCTGTTCCAATTCCTAGAATCATATTATCTTGAATTTGAGCCACTGCATCATTTGTCGTCATTAATTTGAGTTCTTTCGCATCCTTCATTGGTACTATAACTCCTTTTCATATACTCACTTATTATTTTACACTAGCCTTTTTAAAATACCTAGGTCTATTTTACATTCATTTAATTTATCAAAAGATATTTTTATACTTTTTAAAAGTATAGTAAAATAACAGATATTATAAAAAGGAGACAATAACATGATTCCTATATATGCGATTTCAACTGGTAAAATTGAAACTTTAAACTATGAGCAAAAACGTCCAATGCGTTCTGCTTTAAATAAAACAATGTTTTCTGGAAAAATGTGGTTATCTTATACAGGGTTCAGTGAAGATGAACAAGCTTATAAGGACCATGGTGGTCCACACAAAGCCGTTTGCTGTTTTAGTAAGAAAAATTATGCAATGTATAAAAATGATATTAATATACTACCCGATTATGCAATGTTTGGTGAAAATTTAACTCTCGTTGACCTTGATGAAAATGATGTGTATTTTGGAAATCAATATCAATTAGGAGAGGCAATTGTAGAAGTTTCTGAAATACGTGAACCTTGCTGGAAAATTCAAAAAAAATATGGTATTAAAAATTTAGTTAAGCAGATGTCGTCCTCAGGCAAAACAGGTTTTTATATGCGTGTTTTAAAAGAAGGTTATGTGCAACAACAAGATCATTTATTACTCTTTAAAACTGCTGAATTTCCTACACGCTTATCTGTTCAAAATTTGAATGATATTTATTATAATGACCGTGAAAATATAGACCGTTTAAATAAAGCTATTAATAATCCTTACTTATCTCCTAAACGTATTGAAAAATTGAAATTATTAAAAGAAAAAGCAATGAATAAATAAAAACATACTACTATCACTTAATGTCATAGTGGTATGTTCCTAAATAAAAATAAAGTTATTTCTCTGAAATATGATATATTGTCTTCGCATAAAACGGAGCATTAGCTTTTAGAATTGATTTAGCATTATTGCCCTCATTGTTAATATCATTAGGTAAGTATTGCGTTTCTAGCGCTACACCTGAATGAGGTTTATAAATATTAAAATCACTCTTCCATTCTGAGGTATCGTTAAAAGTAAAAATCACTATATTAGTCATTGTTGTTTCTACATCTAACGCAAACTCATTATTTTCAACGATAAGACGATGATGACCAATATCAAATGGATGATCGAGTCCTTTATTAAAATGTATTTGTTCTTTAATTTGTTTATCTTCAGAATTAAAAATATCTTGAAATTGAATAGGACGATGATTAAATCGTTCTAATAAATCAATAGGCTGTTGACTGGAAATAAGATGGTTCTGATCAATAGGATACATTTTTAATTGTTCACTTATTATAGAGTGGTTATCAATGATATTATTATCTCTATTTAGATTAAAGTACACATGATTTGTAGGATTGAATAATGTATCTTCATTTGATGTTGCTTCATATTCAATCGTCCATCGATGTTCAACATCATATGTATGTATAACCTTAATCATCATATCTCCAGGATAACCATCCTCTTTTGATTGTATCTGAAGTTTAAATATAACTTTAATATTTGTTATATTATTTTGTATTTCATAATCAAACAATCGTCTGTCTAAACCATTACTACCACCGTGCAGTTGATTCGTCATTTCATTTGCTTCCAATTGATAATATTTATTGTTCAAATTAAAAGAAGCATTTTCAATACGTCCTGCATATCGACCAATAGTAGCGCCAAATTTATATGGATTTTCGGGGTAAAATTCATCCGCTTCTACCTTATTACCTAACACAATATTATTATCATGATATTTCCAACAAACAATTCGTGCTCCATAGTTTGTAAATACAATATACGTATCGTCATTATCTATTTTAATTAAATCTATACCATGATTTTGATTCTCTACTTCAACTATCATTACTTACGTCTCCCTCTCAACACGCTTGATCAGGCTCTATTTGGTAAAATCATTATTAATACGCCAACAATGCATACAACAGCACCTAAGATATCATACTTATCTGGAATTTGTTTATCAAATACAAATGACCATATGATGCTCATTATAATAAACACTCCACCATATGCTGCATAGACACGTCCAAAGGTTGGAAACACTTGAAATGTAGCAATCACACCATATAAGATAAGTACTAGTCCACCAATACATCCTAACCAACTTGATTGCCCTTCCCTTAACCACAACCAAATTAGATAGCCTCCACCAATTTCACAGAGACCTGATAATACAAAAATAAAAATTGAATATATCATTTGTTTATTCACCAACTTTTAAAAAGTTAGTTTCATTGTAGCAAACTACTTTAAATTTCATCTATTACTTTTAAACTTTGACTATATCATCAATACATATTGTTACACTTTTTTAATTAATATTCCATAGGTTTTATATAAATTTAAAAATGTAAACGTTATCTATTAAATGTTCTTTATTAATGCATTTAATATTTTCTAACTCTAACATTTTCCACTATAATAAAATTATTAAAAAATTTAGACAAGCATCCAAATGATTCATTTAAAGAAAGAGGTATTTATATTGGACTTTGTAAATAAACCAACAATTGAAACGGCTAAATCTTTATTAGGCGTGAAAATTAGTTATCAAGATCATATACAAACTTATAGTGGCTATATCGTCGAAACTGAAGCTTATTTAGGTTTTAAAGATAAAGCAGCGCATGGATTTGGTGGAAAACAAACGCCTAAAGTCACTTCTTTATATCAACGTGGTGGAACAATATATGGCCACGTTATGCATACGCATTTACTTATTAATTTAGTAACACGTGAAGAAGGTATCCCAGAAGGTGTCTTAATACGTGCAGTTGAACCTGAAGATGGTGTCGAATCTATGAAAATCAACCGAAATAAATCTGGTTTTGAACTTACAAATGGTCCGGGAAAGTGGACAAAAGCATTTAATATTCCTAGAACAATAGATGGTTCAACAATTAATCAATGTCGTTTATCTATTGATGTAAAGAATAGAAAATTTCCTAGAGCAATTGAAGAAAGTCCACGTATAGGTATCCCAAATAAAGGTGAATGGACAGAAAAACACTTAAGATATACTGTTAAAGGAAATCCATATGTCTCTAGAGTGAGAAAATCTGATTGTCTATTACCAGAAGAAACATGGAAGTAACACCTCATTCAATAAAAAAATCGCTTTTGAAAAGGTACTCCTTCTTCAAAAGCGATTAATATTATCCACGTTCAACTTTTAAATGTCTTTGTTCTATCCAAGACATTAACTGACTATCAAAAACAATTTTACTTTGTTTTAAATCATTAATATCTTTAGCATCTAGCATTGTCATAATAGATTTCATATGGTCTATAAATGATTCTACATATTCAATGGTACTAGTAATACCAGCATGTTCAACTTGATTTAAAAATGGACGTGACATGCCAACAGCTTTTGCACCTAAAGCTAAACTTTTAATTGCATCTAGAGGTGTTCGTAATCCACCACTTGCAAATACATTTAGTTTATCTTGATAACTTATACTTTCAAGTAATGATTCTACAGTCGATTGACCCCAATTTGAAAGGTAATCCATGTCTTTATTTGAACGACGCTCATTTTCTATTGTGACAAAATTAGTGCCACCCTTTCCACTCACATCTACATACCTCACGCCTATATTTACTAAAGATTGTAGTAATTCTTTACTCATGCCAAATCCTACTTCTTTAATGATAACAGGTACACTCACGCGTTGAACAATTGCTTCCACATTTTCTAACCATGTCGAGAACTCTCTATTTCCTTCTGGCATCACTAATTCTTGTGGTGCATTCACATGTACTTGTAAAGCTTGTGCATCTAATAATTCAACTGCTTTAACAGCTTTATCTACTGGTACATCTGCACCTACATTACTAAATATAATGCCCTCAGGATTTGTTTTGCGTACAATGCTAAATGATTCAGCCATCTTAGGATTTCTTAAAGCTGCATGTGTAGATCCTACAGCCATAGCTAAGCCTGTTTCTCTAGCAACGATTGCTAACTTTTCATTAATTGTCTTAGTCCAATCACTTCCACCTGTCATTGCATTAATGTACAAAGGAAATGTCATATCAAAATTTGAAGTATGGCTCGTTAAATTCACTTGATTCACATTGATATTTGGGATTGAATGATGTACAAACCTCATACGATCAAAATCTGACTGAGGGACATCATGTTGTGCCATTGCAATTTCTACATGTTCATTTTTTCTTTGCTCTCTTTGGATATCTCTCATGTAACAACCTACTTTCCTTAAACTATGTTCTATATTAAAACCACTTTTTCTTTTTAAAGAAGAGAATTAATGCAATTGAAATGAGTAACATGATAGTTAAACAAATAAAATAACCATAATGCCATTTTAACTCTGGCATATATTCAAAGTTCATTCCATATACGCCTACTATAAATGTTAAAGGAGAAAATATAACTGACACGAGTGTCAATACTTGCATAATACTATTCATTCTAAAAGAAGAATAAGATTCAAAATTTTCTCGAATTTCATTTGTCATTTCTTGAGAAGTTCTAATCATATTATTTTGTTTAATAATATGATCATCAATATGTTGAATATACATTGAATGTTTATAATCTACAATTAAGTTACCTTCAGTCTTAATTGTATTCACAAGTTCCTGCATTGGAAATAATACACGTTTTATTTTTATAAGATTAGAACGTAATTGAAAGACATTATCCATTACTTTTTTACTATGTGTATCATCTACATGCGCATCTTCAAAGTTGTATACCTCATCTTCAATGGTATAAACAAAATCAAAATATTTATCTACCATCATATCAAGGATATGTATAACGATATCAGCACAATCTAAATCTGGATCATGTTTACGAGCATTCATCTTGACAACTTCCATTAACGATTCAAAATGATGTTGATGATAAGTAATTAATGTTTTTCCGTCTAGAAATACATTCAATGCTATAGGAGTAAAATTATCTTTATGCATACTATGAAATACCATATATTGGTAATCATCATAAGATTTATATTTAACTCGTGGTACCCCTTTAATGGCATCTTCTAACTCTAAATAGTTAAAGTTATAGTTTTCAATCAAAAAATCATTTTCATCGGATGTTGCATTTTCAAAATCCAACCATACAATAGTAGCATCATTAGGTATATCGCTGCTTTGTTCAACTTGAGTTAGTGGTTCGTCCTTAGTTTGATATCGAATGATCATGGTCATCTTTCTGTTTCCTCCTATTTAACCATACGGTTATCATTCTACCATGAATTAAATATTGTGTATGTGTTATTTTATGTTAGTAAAGTATTTTTATAAAATTTTAAAGAAGGGATAAAATATTATGAACTATCCATTTATTATTCATAAGAGTGTAGTATCTTCTCAAGTCGATTTTAACCAACATATGCACGATGCAGAATATAATTCAGTTTTCAGTGAAGTTATTAGTGAATTTAATAATTATAATGGTTTATCATTAAAAGAAAGAGAAGCGCTTAATTATACAACATTTACAGTCGAAGAACATACAACATATTTAAAGGAATTACACTTCGAAGAATCGTTTTCAGTTCGTGTTCGTATTTATGATTATGATGAAAAACGTGTTCACTTCTTTTTAGAATTATTTAAAAATGATGAAACTTTAGCTGCAACAAGCGAAATAATGATGATGGGTATTAATCGTTTAACACGCCGCCCTGCTTCTTTCCCCGCACACTATAAATCTAATATCCAAATATACTATGATTCTCAATATGATAAGCGCTGGCCTAAATCATTAGGACATCAAATCGGCATTCCAAAGAAAGGAGAAGCATAATGGCAGACACTATTTCTGAAATCTTAGAAAACACACTATTTGATCTTAGTGACACACTTAAAATACATTTAATTGAATTAAATGAAAACCGTTCATTATTTATGAATGGACCAAGTCAAGAGCTCATTCAACGATCATTTAATATCAGTTTTTATCAAGGACAAAAACAAGCGATAGAAGCATTAGATAGAGAAATTAAAACGACTACGGATGAAAATGATTTAATAGCTAATCTAAAAAGACATTCTCAAGACGTTGAAAAACAACTTTTAAATGTAATAAAGTTACATACTACAACTTATGAATCCAAAGAAAATTTAAGATTGGCACAATCTCTCGATACTTATTATCATTGTAAAGGTCAGCATGATATTATTAGTGAATTATTATTGCAAGTTAATAAATACTCAATATAAAAATATAGGACTAAAGTAAAATCTCATTCGATTCTACTTTAGTCCTTAACATTATCCATGAATTGCCTTATTAATTTGTTTAATCACCTTATGAGATTCATGAATTGGGAATAACGCAAAGTCATGAAACATTTTTGGATACTCAAAAAATTGTATAGATTGATTATGCGTTTCCAATTCATATGCCAAACGTTGCATATCTGGATAATAAATTTCCTTACCACCACCAAACATTATAATTGGTGGCAATCCTTGTTTTATTCCATATATCGGAGAAATTAAAGAATTTGATAATGGTTCTTTATCGCTCCACACATTCATTATGTTTTGAAGCCCTTGAATATTAACAAAGCGATCTTTTTCAACCAAATCTTCAGTAATTTGAGGATTTGTCAATGTTGCATCAAGCATTGGAGAAATTAAACATAGTTTATATGGTAAAGGTTTGCCATTTTCTACTAATTGTTGTACATAACTCAGTGCAAGTGCTCCGCCAGTTCCATCACCCATAATAACAATGTTTTCATTATTAACTTCACTTAATAACGATTCATATACATTATTAATTGCTTTAAATGTATCTTTAAGATGAAACTCTGGTGCTTTAGGATATATCGGTAAAACGACCTCATATAAAGTGTTGAGGGCAAGTTTGTCCATTAATCTCCAATGGAATGGAGACGGTTGTAATGTGTTGTATCCACCATGAATATACAAAATTTTCTTTTCAGTTTCGTGACGAAAATTAAATCTAAACACTTGCATATCTCCTAAAGATAATTTATCAAGATTTGCTTTCACATTTAAAGTGGGAGGTTGCTTATGTTTCGCTCTATTAATATCTTTTCTACGCTCCATAAACGATTCGAACTCGTCTTCACTCTTAAACTGAATTGAGCGATTATGTAGTAAATATTTATTAACAATTCTATTTACCATACGTGTTTTCATAACATTTTTACCTACCTTATAAATTTATAAAATTAATCAAAGTTTATTACAGACAGCTAAAAAAACGATATAATACTATTTATATAATTAAAAATGAGCAATCTAGTTCATATAATTGCCTATTGCGCATTAAATTCAGTATAAATTAGTCAACTATAGAAAACAAATGAATGACGGCGAAGGAGTAATAATAATGCAAAACCCTAATAGATATCAAACAAACCGCCCCCCATATGCTCGTGTTAACCAACAAGCTTATTATGGTAAAAAGAAAAATTCGTGGATAAGTTTAATTATACATATCATCATTCTTATACTTGTAGGGATTACTTGTTATAGCATGTATAAACAACCTATTCTAAATTTTGTTCTTGCAAATCAAGCGATTGATTTCTCTGAGATTAAAAATTTTCAAAATACAACTACTCAGATTGGGCCGCTCAATGTTAATATTAGTGAAGTCGCTAACTTACAAGGTGTAATAGATAAATTTATTCTAGCCTTTAATATATTTTTCGTTTTATGTATTGTCAGCATGATTATTTCAATTTTAACCATTGTATTTAATAGAACGATTTTAAAAGTGATTAATTTCATAGTTATCGCTATTTCGTTAATGATGGCTTTTTTCTTTAGTTATACAATTCAAATGTTAGGAAAGCAAGTATCTCAGAACTTGCATCACTTTTTCTTAGATTTAGCACCAAATCAAATTATTACTGAAGCAAATGCTATTCACAATGCACTGATCTTACTTTCAAGTAGTTTAGCGTTACTATTTATAAGCTTTTTCTTTAGAAATCGTCATCCTAGAATCAAATAGAAATGTAATCTCGTTTTATATTTAATAAAATAAAAAGGTATTGAACGTTTGGACTGACCCCAATTAGTGGGAATGATAT
>NZ_KV821096.1:0-41703 GCF_001815595.1 Staphylococcus sp. HMSC070D05
TATCATTCCCACTAATTGGGGTCAGTCCAAAATTTATCTACGAGCGTTTTTACAAATTTAATGTACTAATCCTTCTTTTTCTAAATATTGTTTAGCAACTTTATATGGATCTTCATTTTTCACTGTCACTTTATAATTCATTTCTTGCATTTGTTCATCCGTAATTTTATTTGATAATTGATTTAAAGCTTTTTTAATTTCCGGATGTTCTTTTAGAAACTTTTCTTTAAACATTGGAGCACCTTGATAAGGTGGGAAAACATGTTTATCATCTTTAAGCACTACCATATCATATTGTTTTAATTCAGCATCGGTAGAATAAGCATCAATAAGATTAATGTCGCCTTTCTCTACTGCCGTATAACGTAGTTTAGGTTCCATTTGTTTAATATTAGAAAGATTCAAGTTATATTTTTTAGCTACTGCTTTATAACCATCATCTCTATCTTTAAATTCCATAGTAAACCCTGGTTTAAGTTGATCTTGTACTTTACGTAAATCGCCAATTGATTGTAAATTATATTTTTTAGCAAAATCTCTTTTAACAGCTAAAGCATACGTATTATTATATTTCATTGGTTTAAGCATAGTCATATCATATTTTTTCTCTAAACTTGCTTTAGCTTGGTGATATACATCAGCTTCTTTTTTAGATTTTAGATCCTCTTTAGTAAGTTCTCCTAATACTGTACCTGTAAATTCTAAGTAACCATCTATATCGTCTGATTTTAACGCATTAAATAAGAATGAGGTTTTACCCATGCCACTTTTAACATTAACTGTATCATGTGTTTCCTCTTCAATTAATATTTTATACATATTCGTAATAATTGAAGGTTCAGAACCTAATTTTCCTGCCATAGTAATTGTTGCACCTTTTTTACCAAAGAGTGGAACAACAATAACAAGTAAGATAATTAATAGAATAATACCTAGTGTAATAAGAAGTTTTTTGTAAGATACCTTTGCCATATAACGTAATATAAAATCAAATAAAATAGCTAATAATGCAGCTGGAATAGCGCCAATCAATATCAGTGATGTATTGTTACGATCAATTCCTAATAAGATCAAATCCCCTAATCCACCTGCTCCAATTAATGCTGCTAATGTAGCAGTACCAATAATAAGCACCATAGCTGTACGTATACCTGCCATAATGACTGGCATTGCAATAGGTAACTCGACTTTAGTTAAACGTCGCATTGGTTTCATACCGATACCTTTGGCTGCTTCTATTAGAGAAGGCTCTACTTCTTTAATACCTGTATATGTATTTCTTAAAATAGGTAATAGCGCATATACTACTAATGCAATAATTGCTGGAACTTTTCCTATACCAAAAATTGGAATCATTAATCCAAGTAAAGCAAGGGATGGAATAGTTTGTAATACCGCTGCGATATTCATTACAACTTCAGATAAACGCTTTGTTTTAGTTAAAGCAATACCAAGTGGTACTGCAATTAAAATTGCGATAAATAAAGCAATAAAAGAAATTTGTATGTGCTCAAAAATTGTTCTTAATAATTCTATTTTACGATCATTGAGTGTTGTTAAAAATTCATTCATGCTTTAACCCTCCTTATCATTTTTAGATAGATAATCAAAAACATCTTCTCTTCTTAATAATGACTGTGTTAAAGCATGATGATTTTCTACAATTACTGCTTCATGTTTAGCAAGTATCTTGTAAATATCTTGAAGTTTCATACTATCTTTTATAATTGGGTATCCTTGTTTTTCGTCATATTCAGTAAGTGTTCTTGTAAGATTTAGATCGGAGATTTTTGAGTTATTGATATCTTTATGTAAGTGATCGCCCATAAACTCTCTAACAAATTGGTTTTTAGGATGCTCTTGGAATCCTTCAGGTGTGTCAATTTGTTCAACACGACCATCATTTAATAAACAAATACGGTCTCCTAATTTCATTGCTTCTTGTATATCGTGTGTTACAAAAATAATTGTCTTTTTAATTTTCGTTTGTAATTCTAATAAATCATCTTGTAATTTTTCTCTGCTAATGGGGTCTAACGCACTAAAAGGTTCATCCATTAATATTACTGGAGGATCAGCTGCTAATGCTCTTACCACACCTACACGTTGACGTTGTCCTCCCGATAATTCATCTGGTTTACGATCTCGATATTTATTTGGATCTAATCTAACCATATCTAATAATTCATCTACACGTTGATGAATATCTTTTTCTTTCCACTTTTTCATTTGAGGAACTTGTGCGATATTTTCTTTAATTGTCATATGTGGAAATAATGCGATTTGTTGTAGTACATATCCAATATCCCAACGCATCTCATAAACTGGATAATCACTCACTGGCTTATCTTTAAAATATATGTACCCTTCACTTAACGGTATTAATCGATTAATCATTTTTAAAGTGGTTGTTTTCCCACAGCCTGAAGGTCCGATTAAAATAAAAAATTCTCCTTCATTAATCTTAAAACTCACATCATCAACTGCAACATTCGTTCCATAACGCTTTGTTACATTTTTAAATTCAATCATCTTGTCACCTTCATTTCCTTCACATCACTATAAAATTTATATTGCTTATTTTCTATTAAATCATGTTTATTGATAAATTCATACTTAATAGATTTAAATACTATTTATTATTTAACAAAAAAAAATAAAACAACTTAAAACGTTTTCTAGCCTCTAAGTTGTTTTATTAAGTCATATTTAATTTTTGTTAGATATTTGTTTTATATGATTGGATTGTTTCAAGAAATTTAGGGCAATAATGTTTTAACTTATAGCTTCCTACACCATCTATCGCAATCATTTCTTGTTTAGATTCTGGTTTACGTTTAGCAAATTCTTCCAATGTATAGTCAGAAAAAATACTTACAGGCGCAATATTCAACTTTTCACTTAATTGACGGCGAACTTCTACCAATTCACTATATAAAGCACGATCAACGCCTTCAATTGTATTAATGAAAACTTTTTCCTTACTTTTATGTTTAAATGGTGTCGTATACACTGTTACATCATTATTCAACAATTCTTTCACACTTTCATCACACGTTAGAATTTCATCATATTCATTTAAAAAACCTTTAAATCGTAACTCATCAATTAAATGACTTAACTCTGAAGTAGTATAGTCTTTCATTAATCCATGTGTTGTAAGTTGATTGTAGTGATTATATTTAATATAATCACTTAATTCTCCACGCAATACTTGAATAATAACATGATAGTTTTCTTGTTGACGCATGCGTGCGATACAACTAATAATCATTTTTGCTTCATTGGTCATATCATAAGTTTTATTTTGTTGAATACAATTACTACATTGACCGCATTCTTCTAGACGCGCATTCGGTTCAAAATAATGTACAATTGTCGCTTCTAAGCACTTTTTCGTTTTAGTATACTGAATCATTTTAGTTAGTTTCTCGCCCATTTTATCTTTATAATCATCATCTGCTTGCGAAATAGTAATAAAATATTCATGTAACCCTTTATCTCTTTCACTAAATAATAAAATACATTCACTTTTTAAACCATCTCGTCCTGCGCGACCCGCTTCTTGATAGTATGATTCAATGTCTCCAGGCATGTTGTAATGAATAACATAACGAACATTAGATTTATCAATACCCATTCCAAATGCATTTGTTGCGATAACAACTTTAATACGATCGTATACGAAGTCATTTTGAGCTTCTTCTCTTTCTTTATTTGTTAAACCTGCATGATAAATAGCAGAAGCAATATTTATAGATTCTAGAGATTCTTGTAATTCTTCTACTTGTTTACGTGTAGAACAATAAATAATACCTGCTTGATCTTTATGAGCCTTAGCATATTCAATAACAAATTTTTGTCTTTGATATGTCGAATTAACTTTAAAAATGAGATTACGTCTTTTGGTACTTGTTTTGATTTCATCTTCTTTTTGGATATTTAATTTTTCCATAATATCCTGTTGAACTTCGGCCGTAGCTGTAGCTGTAAGAGCTACAATCGTAAAATATTGAGGTAGTGTAAACACTTTGTTTATGACGCTTTGATAACTAGGTCTAAAATCATGTCCCCATTTTGAAATACAGTGTGCCTCATCAAATGCAATTAAGTTAACATCGATTCGACTAAGCAAGTTTAAAAAATAGTTATTTTCAAAACGTTCAGGTGCAACATATAAAAATTGAATGTTACCAGTTATTAACTTATTTTCAATCTCAGATTGTTGTTTTTTATTTAAACTACTATTTAGATAGGCTGCTTCGATACCCATTGCTTTTAACTGATCCACTTGGTCTTTCATTAAAGAAATCAATGGACTTATTACTATCGTTGTACCACCTAACATTAAACCAGGTACTTGATAACATATTGATTTACCACCACCTGTAGGCAAGACACCTAATACATTATGATGATTTAATATTTTAGAAATTATTTCTTTTTGACCTGGTCTAAACGTATCATAACCAAAATAATGTGACAAAGTTGCTTCCATACTTATATTCCCCTTATTGCTCTTTTATTTCTTCTAACTCACTCCATCTTGTGATGTCTACATCATATGATTGCTCTAGATGTTCTTTTTCTTCATTTAATTCTTTTATTTTAGCGTAGTCAGCGCTCGCTTCTACCATTTCAGCACCAATCTGCTCTAATCTATGTTCTGTCGTTTCAATACGTTCCATTAGGGCTTCATATTCACGTTTTTCTTTATAAGACAGTCCCGTCTTTTTACGAACGTTTGATTTAGTTTTAGGTTGTTGAGCTTGTTTTTCAAGTGTATCCTGTCGATCTTTTTCTTTTTTATAGGCCTCATAATCTTCGAATGTTCCAATAATACGTTCTAATTGGCCCTCGTGAATATACCAATATTCTTGTGCTACTTTATTTAAAAAATAACGATCATGACTTACAGTTATTACTGATCCTCCGAATGTACTAATGTAGTCTTCTAAAATTGTTAATGTTTCAGTATCAAGATCATTGGTTGGCTCATCAAGTAACAGAACATTAGGTTGATGGACAAGCAATCTCAATAAATATAATCGTTTTTGCTCTCCACCTGATAATTTATAAATCTTTTTACCATGGGTAGCACTCGGAAATAGAAATTGCTCTAACAATTGAGTAACTGAAACTGAAGTACCATCTTTTTCTTTTGCCACTTCACTTTCTTCTCTCAAATAGTCGATCATACGTATATCTCTATCCAAAGTTTCTTCTGTTTGTTTAAAATAAGCTATTTTTACAGTTTGCCCAACTTTTAATTCTCCAGAATAATCAGTATCATCTTGATTTAAAATATTTAACATTGTCGTCTTCCCAGCACCATTTGGGCCAACAATACCAATTCTTTGACCACTTTGAATGATTTCTGTTACATCTTTAAATAATATGTTATTTTGAAACTTTTTCGTTAAATGATCTAACTCAAATACTTGTTTGCCTAATCTAGAATAAGCAAGATTGAGTTGACCTTTATCTTTTTGATGATGAGATTGAACTTCTGTCTCTAAATCATTAAATCGGTTAATTCGAGCCTGTTGTTTTGTCGTTCTTGCTTTTGCGCCTGTACGCATCCACGCAAGTTCTTGTTTATAAAGTGCTTTTTGCTTTTCTTGTTGTTTTAATTCAATCACTTCATTTTCAGCTCTCATTGCAATGTAATCTTCATAGTTTCCTGGATAAGATTTAAGTTTTCCTCTATCTAATTCCACAATACGTGTAGCAATCTCATTTAAAAAATATCGATCGTGTGTAACAAATAAAACTGTATGTGGATATTGCTTAACATAGTTAATTAACCAGTTAATTGATTCAAAGTCTAAATGGTTTGTAGGCTCATCTAACAATAACAAATCAGGTTGTTCAATAAGCGTCTTAGCTAAGACAACACGTTTTTGTTGTCCTCCTGATAATTCTTTAATTTTTTTAGTTGTATTATTAATACCTAATTTTGATAAAATCGTTTTGATTTCAGCATTGTAATCCCATGCATGGTGTTGATCCATAAGTTCTTGAGCTTCCATCATTTTTTTAAAATTCGCATCGTCTTGATGTTCTGTATATATCTTCACAGCTTCTTCATATGTTTTAATAATATGTAAAGTATCTGTTTCAGAACTTAGAACAGCTTGAAATACTGTCATATCACCATCTAAATGTTGCTTCTGTGAAGAATAACGAATGCGATACTGATTAGGATGAGTTATATCGGCTGAAAAATCTTCATCTAAACCACCAATGACTTTTAATAAAGTACTTTTACCAGTACCATTTATACCTACAAGTCCAATTTTTTCATGTTCAGAAATAGAGAGATTTAAGTCATCAAAAATAACTTTATCAGCATATGATTTATTTAGTTGTTCTATTTTATACGCTTCCATATTTTTACTTCCTTTTTAATATCGAAATTTCAATATATTTCTGATAAGCTTAATTCAGTTCTATATATTATACACCTTTTTAAGGCTAAATGATATAAGGAGAAAATAGATATGATAGACTTTTTCGAAAATTTACCACCTTATCTTCAAGCACTTATTGCCGGTATTATCACTTGGTTATTAACCGCTTTAGGTGCTGCATCAGTCTTTATTTTTAAGACTGTAAACAAAAAAATTCTAACTTCTATGCAAGGTTTTGCCGCTGGAATTATGATTGCCGCAAGTTTTTGGTCTTTATTACAACCTTCCATTGATTATGGTACAAATGGTTATTTACCTGCTTGGTTACCTGCTGCGATTGGTTTTATTCTAGGTGGTGTGTTTATTAGAGGACTTGATGCAGTCATTCCACATATACACCAAAAAATTGGTGATAAAAGTCAATATCGAGAAGGCGTTAAAACTTCTTTAAGTAAAAATACTTTACTAGTATTAGCTATCACTTTACACAATATTCCTGAAGGCTTATCAATTGGTGTAGCATTTGGTGGAATTGCAACTGGAAATGGACAAGCTACCTTTTTTGGAGCCCTTGGTTTAGCAATTGGTATTGGTATTCAGAATATTCCAGAAGGAGCTGCTTTGTCCATGCCGATTAGAGCCGCTGGTGCAACACGTTTTAAAGCATTTAATTATGGTCAAGCATCAGCCTATTTTTGCAACTATAGGTGCCATTGCAATTATTTTTATCACTCCAGTACTACCTTATGCATTAGCTTTTGCAGCAGGAGCAATGATTTTTGTAGTTGTAGAAGAGCTTATTCCCGATTCTCAATCAGGTAATAATACAGATTTAGCTACATTAAGCTTAATGCTTGGTTTTGTGATAATGATGATATTAGACGTATCATTAGGATAATTAAATTAAAGAATAAGCCTGAGACATAATAAATTGTCTTAGGCATTTTTAATATATTGACAGTCAATTCTAGTCTCGAGACTCCAACATAAAACTTTCAATAAGAAAGTCTACATCCAACGCAAGTTAGGAATGCGTTGCCGCAGTAAAACGACGAATTCAAAATGAATTCTATCCCACTCCCATTCTTTTTTGTTGATTTTTAATACATCTATAAAAAACCCGTAGATAAAACTTATCTACGGGCGTTTAATATAGAATGTTAATTTTACACACTCTCTAATATTGAATTATTTTTGATTTCCATAAGGACCTATTTTATAGTCATATTTTGATGGATTAATTTTTTTAAAATCTGGATTATTGTAGAATCTGAATAGGTCTCCATTTAATACGTCATCACTCATTTCTAAGTCTTTTTCCACCTGTTTCTTATTTTTTTCTAAATCTTTAGGTGGCGTTGTTAGTAATTCATTATTTTTATTTGAATATACTTTACCGTTCACAAATTTATAATCTTTTGTGATGAAATCACCATTACGGAATGGAATCACATCATTATGATCTTTAGATAACATATCTGTACCCAACATTAAATAATTCTTCGAATCGATACCAACTAAATGTAAGATAGTAGGCATAACATCCACTTGTCCAGCATATGTTTCATCTACAGTTCCATTTTTACCAGGAATTTTTAACCAGAAGCCAGTACGATTTAAATCTGTGAATTTAGCTGGTGTAATTCGCTCACCCAATAATTTTTCCATTGCATTGTTATGGTTTTCAGAAATACCATAATGGTCACCGTAAATCATAATGACTGAATCATCATATAATCCTTTTGTTTTCAAATCATTAATATACTGTTCTAAAGCTTGATCTAAGTAATGCGCCGTTTGAATATATCCATCTACAGTAGAATCGCCTGTATTCGGTTTATCAATACTTGCATCTTCTGAATTTAAAGTAAATGGATAATGGTTAGTTAGTGTAATTAAATGAGAGTAAAAAGGTTGTTTCATTTTAGCTTGATATTCTGCTGATGCTTTAAAGAAAGGTTTATCTTTTAAGCCTAAGTTCACGACATTTTCATCTGACATATCATAATATGTTGCATCGTAAAATTTATCTATACCAAAATGTTTATAAATTTGATCACGGTTCCAAAATGTTTTGTAGTCCCCGTGCATAACATCAGAAGTATAACCTTCTTTTTGATCTAAAATTGCTGGTAAAGATTGATATGTGTTATCTCCTTTTAATGAATACGCAGATCCTTGTGGTAAACCATATAAACTATTATCCATTGTAAATTCTGAATCAGAAGTTTTACCTTGTCCTGTTTGATGGAAGAAGTTTGGATAATATCTAAAGTCATCATTACCAGTCGATAATTTGTTTAAGAAAGGTGTAACTTCCTTACCATTTACTTTTTTATTAATTAAAAATGTTTGAAAACTTTCCAAATGTATTTTTATGATATTTTTCTTCTTAGCAATACCATAATATTCAGAGTTTGGTTCTGTATTTCTTTGTTTCGTATAATTTAAAACACGAGTTAAATCATCTTCAGAAGCCAATGCTTTTTGTTGATTGTTTTGAATCGTTTTAACACCATCATATACAGTAAAATTATATGGACCTAAATATTTAACTAAATATTTGTGATCAAATGTACGAGTTAATAATTCAGGTCGATCAGTTTCAGCAAAAGCTAAGTTTAAAAAGAACAATGCAATTGATGCTGCCATCACTACTGGTACAAACTTTTTACTAAATACACGTTTGTCTAACCAACTTCGTTTAAAAATTAAAATAAACAGATAAACAATCGTATCTAAGAAATACACAAAGTCATACCATTTAAAAGAGGCACTTACTGCGCCTCCCATCGATTCAACGTTACTCGCTTGATTTAATGTACTAAACGTTAAAAAGTCTGAGAAGAACCTAAAATAAACAACATTAGCATATAGTAAAAATGTTAATAAGAATCCTCCAATAAAAATAAACCAATATGCTTTCTTACCTTTAAAGAACAAAAAGATACTTAAAATAAGCGCGATTAAACTATATGGATTCATCAATAGTATTAAATTTTGAACTAATCCTTTAACACCTAAAGAAAAATCTACATAGTATGAG
Organism: Staphylococcus sp. HMSC070D05; assembly: GCF_001815595.1. Lineage (NCBI taxonomy): Bacteria > Bacillati > Bacillota > Bacilli > Caryophanales > Staphylococcaceae > Staphylococcus > Staphylococcus sp. HMSC070D05. The sequence continues at coordinate 9,460 of NZ_KV821096.1, forward strand.
AAATACGTTTTCAATGTTACTGTAAATACAGTCATTAAGAAAAACGCAAAAAGACTTATTTTTCTTTTGTGTAAACTCATGAATGTTTCCTCCGTTTATAGTTATTCAAATACGGCCATTTACGAATGCTATTTTTAAAACAATAAAATTTTTAATTATCACTTAATAAAAGAACATTTTTTATCACTACATTTAATTGTTAACTATTTATTAAAAAAATGCGAATTTTGTAATATTTTTGTAATAATACTTCATAGTTCAATATATAAATATAAAGTATTTTTACTTATTTATCAAGAAAAAGCTCAAGTTCAGCCTTTCCATTTATATACCTAATCATTTCTAAACTATTAAACTGATTGATATATTATAACGCCTAATCTATTCATTTTAATCAGACTATAGTCCTATACCTTTACATTAAAAAATATCATTAAAATATTAATGTTCAATATGTTGATGATATTTTTTATTTTAACATTTCTAATTGCATTCGAAATTCGATACCATGAAATAATTGATTCGTCCAATTACTAAACTTCACAGTATTTTTTTCAGCCGTTTCAATATCTATAAATTGAAATTTCAAACGAGATCCTTGTGGTTTTTGAGCTAGTTTAGTCAAATGATAGCTTGCTATCGTACCTATCTGTGGATAACTTCCAATAGTATAATGATCATTTAATAAAATAATAGGTGTACCATCACGTTTTACTTGAATCGTGCCTCTTTTTACTGGTTGATACTCAGGCATATCTTCATAATATGCTTTGATACTTGGACCCTCTAATAACATTCCTACACGATTAGACTTATTCGTTACTTTGTACTCTCCAAGTATAAATTTTTGTTGTGTCTCAGTATCAAAATCATTTGTCCCTTTATTAGCAATGACATGAAATACATCAGAAACATAATTAAACGATAAAGCATAACCATCAATTCCCCAACTTGTTGTTCGTTGATGTGCTAAATTTTCAAAAAGTTTACGGTGTCGTGATGTATAATCACGTTTCATTTCAATTTCATCGCCTTCTTGAAGTGTTCTTCCATGAAACCCTCCAACACCAATATTTAAATCTGTTGAAGTTGAATTTAACCAAGCATCTAATTTAAATCCTCCTCCAATAGCTAAATAAACACGAGATGTTGTACTCGTTTCTTTGAAAGACAATACCTCCCCTTTTTCTACTAAATACAATTTATAAGGTTTAATTTTCATGTTTTCTGTACACGCTTCAAAGTGATGACCTGTTAAGGCAATTAAAGTAGGCTCTGTGAATCTAATTTTCGCCATAATATGTGTCATTTCTAAAGTTGCTTCGTTTTTATCATTTGCTACAAGACGATTGGCAATTTCATGTCCTAATGTATCTAATGCACCCCCAGGGATGACTCCCTCATATTCATACCCTTGGCGTCCAAAGTCTTGGAACGTGCTAAAAAGTCCAGGTTTTTCTATTATGATTGACATTATTTAAAATCTCCTAATTCAGTATCATTTGGATTTTTAGGATGAAATAAGACATTATCTCCTAATTTTAATAAATTAAAGTTATCGCGCTCCGGTAAAAATAATTTAATTGGGGTATAGCCAATGACTAACCAATCGTTATAAGTATCTGTCGTTACAATGCCACATTTTTTCCCTTCAATAATGACAGAACCTGCAGGCACTCTTTTTTTCTTCTGACTTGTATGATTAACATATAATTTTTCATTCATTCCTGTTAAATAAGGAAAGCCTGGCGAATATCCCATCATAGAGACAAAGTAATGTGATTTTGAATGAAGTTGAATAAATTCCTCTTTGGATAGACGATAGTATTTTAATAGAGCCTCTAAATCAGGTCCAAATTGATCACCATAAACCACGGGAATATTATGAAAATGACACGCTGCTTGTTTATTTTCGATATGTTCTAATTCAGTTTGAATTGAATTTACAAGTGCCTTCATATATTGAAATGGCGATGAAATATTATAATGTTTAATCATATCTCGAGCATCATAACAAATCATCATACTAGACTCTGTAGGTACAATATCAGTGATGAAAGGTAAATCTTTATTTAATAAATGTGTACGTACAGCAATTAAATTTTTAGTTACATCTTCAGCGACTTCTTGTTCAATATCTATAATAATCGCTTGGTCTCCCTGACTATAAATTTTCATTATTGCACCTCTTATTACATTCTAAATTATTTGAATCTATTTTATTGGTGATAAAATAGATTCAATAAATGCGTAGCGTATGGCATGATAGACTGAATTAAAAGATATACTAGTACAAATTGAAACAACACAGTCATTGTGCCTACAATACGTGGTAGCATGATTAGATTATGCTTCAAATATCGATTGATGATATATTTACTTAAACTGTTGAGTAGTACGATAAGTATTAACCATAATAATGCCATAGCCTTCTCCATTATTAACTAAATTAAATTTCACAACATCTACCAATTGTATTTTATATATAAATAGATACCTGAGCAACTTCACGTAGACTATTCAGTAAATAAACTTCTACTTCTTCATTTTCCAGTTTTATCATTAATTCATCTTTAGTATAATCTTTCAGCTTAAGTTTATGATTTGCTAATAAACTTTCTCTCATACATCCTCTCAAAAAATCTTTATTATATCGTGGCGTATAATAATTTCCATTTTCTTTAATCATAATATTCCCAATATCAAATTCTAAAATTTTACCACTATCATCATACAGTAGTATCAAATCTGTTTCATGATTATGCGTTAAATATGTTCTTTCTGTTGTTTTATTTATAATGAATTCTTGTGGATAGTCACTGTTAGATTTTTTAAAACGTGCAGTAAAAATGTCTTTAGAAGATAATGGCTGAATAACGTGGGTAAATTGTCCGTCTTTATCAATTTCTACTTTTAAACGATATAAGCGGTCATTATAATGTTGTTTTAAATTTTCAATATAACTATACCAAGCATTCTCTGAAAACTGAAAACCTAATTGTGAACAAGAATGACATAGCCGACGCGTATGATAGTTTAACCTTGGAATATTACCATGATTAAGTCGCATTGTTTCAAATAATTTCAATCATAACTCCTCCAATATTTTGGTTTTGTCTCGAAATTCTTGAATTTCATTTAATGGAACAGAATCAATGGTAATTCCCGCACCTACCCCGTAAAGAGCTAGATTATTTCGATATTCTACTGTTCTAATTGGAATGTTAAAAATTATTTTATCATCTGGTAACAATAAACCTATTGTGCCGCAATAAATATATCGTGGACTGGTTTCTAAATGTTTGATATAAGTCATTGTACTTTGTTTAGGCGCACCAGTGATAGATCCACATGGAAACATTGCTGTTAAAATCGAATGAAGAGATATAGCATCTTCTAGTTGCCCTGTTACCATACTTGTCATTTGGTATACGGTTTGATACGTTTCAATAAAGAACAATTTATAAACCTCGATGGTTCCAGTTTTTGAAACCCTTGACATATCATTACGTAATAAATCAACAATCATTACATTTTCTGCTCTATCTTTATGAGAATACATTAATTTTTCATAATTCAACTGATCTTCTACACTATTTTTCCCACGTGGCATTGTTCCTTTCATCGGCTTACTAACAATCATGTTTGCTTTATCGTTAAACGTACCTTTTTGAAAAAATAACTCTGGAGAAATTGACGCAACTTTTACTTCTTCAGTATCTAATAAAGCTGTATAGCCACCGTTATTGGTTTGAGTTAAATAGGTATATAACATTGAAATAGGATAATGCACTTTACTGGATAAACGAGTAGTATAGTTAACTTGATAAGTATCTCCTTCTGTAATAGCTTCTTGTATTTTAATAATTGTTCTTCTCATTTGTTCTTCACTTTCTTGGAATTGAAAGTGATGTACTGAATGATATTGTATATTTTCCTTATTATTATCAAAGTTTAAGGGTTGATTAAAGGCGTATGCAACAGCGTATACTTCCTTTTCTATTAAGTGATACGTTTCTAATTGATTATTAAAAAATGGCGCTGATTCGTAAGTTAAATATAACGCTACATAATACCCCTTTTTCTGTTGCTCTTCAGCAAATTGAATAACTTCACCTACTTCTTCTAAAGAATAAGCAATTGATTTTGAAATATATTGATCAAATCGTAATTGATAATTAATGTAGTCGTCTTCATTAGTATAATAACGGTAATTAAACGTAATATTCATGTATTTTTCCTACTCTCTCTACAAAGTATTGAATCTGCTGATGACCATATTCACTTAATATAGATTCAGGATGATACTGTACTGCAAAAATAGGTAGTGTATCATGTTCAAAAGCCATCATAATACCTTCATTATTTGTAGCTGTAATATTTAATTGAGAAGGTAATTGTTGCCTATTAGCAATTAAAGAATGATAACGCATGACATTAAAATTTTGAGGTAAATGTTTGAAAAGTCCTTTGCCTGTATGCATTATAGGTGTTGGATGACCATGAACGGGTTTTGGTCCATGAATAATTTCTCCTCCATAATATTCATAGATGAGTTGAAACCCTAAACAGATACCTAATATAGGCACCGATGAGACATATCTATCTAAAACACTTTTCAAAATTGGATAGTCACTTGGTCTTCCCGGACCTGGTGATATGACAATAGCTTCAATTGTTAATTCTTCAAGTAAGGCTACAGTCACTTCTGTTACCTTTAATACCTCTACACAATGAGAGGTTTCTGATTTTATGTAATCAATCAAGTTGTATGTAAATGAATCATTATTATCTATGACTATAATCATAATTATTTCCAACCTTCAAAATAATATATTTAAAATACAATTTTTATATAAGCGCTTACTTTAATATTCTATAAACTAGCACTTGATTTTAAGATATGAATATATTAAGCTATCTATCGTATAATTCGAATAGAAAGAGGTTCCTAGCTGAAACCCTCTATAAAAAACTAGACCTTTGTAGAAATATTTATACACACATTTTTAATGTACACATATTCTACATCTTTTAAGTCTATCTTTTTATAGAGATAGGCTTTTTTTATATTTTATATCAAATTTTTTCATTCTATTTCATCATAAATTAAAAATATTAACTTTTAAAGGAGAAATGTTATGCCAAACAGTGTTTTGAATTCTGAAAAAGCAATTGTTGTGTTTAGTGGTGGTCAAGATAGTACAACCTGTCTTTTCTACGCCAAAAGACATTTTAAAGAGGTTGAACTTGTCACATTCAATTATGGGCAAAGACATAATACAGAAATCGAAGTAGCTTCTAAAATAGCAAAAGATCAAGGATTGAAACACCATATTTTAGACATGTCTTTACTATCTCAACTTACTCCAAATGCATTAACAAAACATGATATGAAGATTGAGACAGGAGAAGATGGTATACCAAATACTTTTGTACCTGCTCGTAATTTATTATTTTTGTCATTTGCTGGGGCTCTTGCTTATCAAGTGAATGCGAAGCACATCATTACAGGTGTATGTGAAACAGATTTCTCTGGTTACCCAGATTGCCGAGATAGTTTTATTAAATCTATGAATGTCACACTTAGTTTATCTATGGATAGAGACTTTGTTATTCATACACCCTTAATGTGGTTAGATAAAATGCAAACTTGGGAACTCAGTGACGAATTAGGTGTCCTCGATTATGTCCGGCACAATACGCTTACATGCTACAACGGTGTTATTGGAGATGGATGCGGAGAATGTCCAGCTTGTAAATTAAGACAACGTGGACTTCATCAATATTTAGAACAAAAAGGAGATGCGTCATTATGATACAACAAGTTTATCCTACAGTGAGTCACCCTTATACATTTGAATTAAATAAAGATTTCAATTTTTCAGCAGCACATTTTATTCCTAGTGAAGATGCTGGAAAATGCATGAGAACACACGGACATACTTATTTTGTTAACTTAACTATTGTTGGAGATACACTCGACCATAATGGATTTTTAATTAATTTTAGTGAATTAAAACGATTGATCCATGACCAATTTGATCACTATTTATTAAATGATTTACCTCAATTTAAAGATAAAAGTCCTTCTACTGAAATTGTGGCACAGACAATTTCTGAAATCGTACAAGCTCATCTTAACGAGTACGACAATAAACCTAAATGTGTACAAGTTTATTTACGTGAAACACCATCAAGTTATGTTGTCTATCGTCCAAAGGAGATTAAATAATGCCTTCAAAAATACCAGTTTTAGAAATTTTTGGCCCTACTATTCAAGGAGAAGGACGAGTTATAGGACGAAAAACAATGTTTGTCCGCACAGCAGGATGCGATTATCGTTGTAGTTGGTGCGATTCTGCCTTTACGTGGGATGGTAGCGCTAAAGATGATATAGAGTTATTAACTGCTCAAGACATTTATGATCGTTTAAAAGAAATTGGTGGTAATCAATTTGATCATGTCACTATTTCTGGAGGTAACCCTGCATTAATCAAAGGAATTCAAGATTTAGTAGATTTATTTGAAGAAAAAAATATTTTTACGGCATTAGAAACCCAAGGCAGTAAATTTCAACCTTGGATGCGACAAATTAACGATTTAACAATTAGTCCTAAACCGCCAAGCTCTAATATGGTGCCTAATTTAGAAATATTAGATGATGTCATAGAACAATGTATACCATCAACATTGAATTTGAAAGTAGTTGTTTTTGATAAAGAAGATTATCAATTTGCTAAAATGATTCATCATCGTTATCCTAATATTCCATTTTATTTGCAAGTAGGAAACCCCTATTTAGATGATGATGTTGAACAACATACCGAAAAATTACTTGGTCGCTATGAAACCCTTGTAGATACAGTGATGAATAGCAGTGATATGAATCATGTGTATGTTTTACCTCAGTTACATACATTGTTATGGAGTAATAAGAAAGGTGTATAATTAGTAAATTATAATAGAATAATATTGATTAAGTGTTTTGAAATGATTAAGTTTATTTTAATTGCTATAATATTTTAATGAACTACACACACGTGATAGGAGTACAACATGATTATATATGTATTTATTAATATAGCCATTACAATATGTGTTCTAGGCTTTGATTTATATCGGCATCATTTCAAACAACTAACGTTTAACTCCGTTCTATTATCCATTGTTATCAATGCTATTATTAATAGTGTTGTGATTGAGAAGTTCAATTTTATAACATTTGCTTCAATTATATTTTTCTTAAGTTGGACAATCTTACAATATTATTTAAATCGTAAACATATATACTTAATGATTTCAGAGTATAAATCTCTTGCATTAATTTTTGCAATTATGATTAGTTGCTCATTATTTATCACTTTTGAATCTAGCGACCAATCAGTCTATATGTCTATTCCTTATTTAGCTCCAGCTATATTTATCGTAGGCTTAAGCATTGATTTCATAAGTACTTTTTCAAAAAATGAAATGAATCATCTTAAATTTTTGAGTAAATTACAACATCCTATTATGATCGGTCATACAATTATTATTATTTCAATTATACTTTTGACATTATTAACGTCATTTTGGTATATCTTCATAATTATTTATGCTTTATTTGATATATATTTATTATGGCAACTAAAACATAATAATATTGAAAATGACCTAAAAAAATAAACATGTAAGAAGCTATTATGTAAGAGCTTTTACATGTTTATTTTTTATTAATAAATATTTTCTTTTTCTGCAACTACTTTTTCAATAGGTGTTTTTAAATTGGAAGCTTCCACAATATATTTTGGTCTTTGTTTTACTTCGTAATAAATTCGTCCAATATATTCGCCAACGACACCAATAGACATTAACTGAATGCCACCTAATAACAATACAGCTGCTATTGTTGTAAAGTAACCAGGATGATTAATTCCATTCATTAAAATACCTATTAACAAATAAATAATATAAATGATGCTTAATCCAAAAATAAACATTCCAAGATATATCATTGCTCTCAGTGGTTTATTATTAAATGATATTAATCCATCAATCCCATAATTTAATAACTTAGTAAATGTCCATTTAGATTCTCCAGCTTCTCGTTCTACATTTTTATAAGTAAAGATCTTTGTATTATACCCTATCCATTCAAATAATCCTTTAGAAAATCGATTATATTCGTTTAATGAAACAATCGATTCAACTGCACGTTGACTTAATAATCGAAAATCGCCTACACCATCACTAAATTTAATATCTTCAACAAAGCTATTAATGAGCTTATAGTACAACTTTGACATTGTTTTACGTGCAACATTTTCACCACTACGATCTCGTTTAGCGACAACTTGATCAAAACCTTGTTGATACATTTCAATCATTTTAGGTATAAATTCCGGAGGATGTTGTAAATCTCCATCAATCATTACGACTGCATCAAAATTCACACTGTATTGAAAACCAGCAATCATTGCTGCTTCTTTACCAAAATTTCGACTGAAAGAAATATATTTAACATGTTCATCGTATTCCGCTAAATTTTGTATATGCTCAATCGTATTATCTTGACTACCATCATCAATAAATAACAAGTCATAATAATAACGACGAGTTTTACTATTCTCCCTCAAAATTTCAGTCAATCTATCGTAAGTTTTTTTTACGACTTTACCTTCATTGAAGCAAGGTATAATGACTCTGATTTTCATCTAATTACATCCTTTTCTACATTCTTTCTAATATTGTATCAATAAAATCAATAAATATTCTACTAATAACCATGTAATTAACAAATAATTAACATTAACCCTAGATTTTGTAATAATTTAAACTATATTATTTTAAATCACCTATTGCTACATCATCTGGATCTTTACCTTGACGTGCATTTCTATTTAAACTATCAATTTCTGCAATCTCAGTAAGTTCTAAATTAAAGTCAAAAATATCAAAATTTTCACGAATACGAGATGGCGTTTTTGATTTAGGAATAATAATTCTGTCATGAGCTAGATGCCAACGTAATACAATTTGTGCTGGTGTTTTGTCATATTGTTCTGCTAATTTTGTAATTACTGGATCATCTAATAATCCACGATTTCTCATAAGTGGCATCCAAGCTGTGACAGTAATATCATGTTTATCACAATAATCTTGTACATCTTGTTGATTAAAATAAGGATGAACTTCTATTTGATTAATTTGAGGTACAATAGTTGTCTCTTTCATCAAAGTTTCTAAGTGATGGGGTTTAAAGTTACATACACCAATCGCTTTAATTTTACCTTCGTTATATAATTTTTCTAATGCTTTATAAGATTCAATATATAAGCCATCTTTTTCACATGGCCAATGAATTAAATATAAATCTAAGTAATCCAATCCTAAGTTTTCTAAAGATTTATTAAAATATTCTAATGTATTGTCATATCCTTGATAATCATTCCATAATTTAGAAGTAATAAATACATCTTCTCTCGCAATATCACTGTTGTTTAAAGCTTTACCTAGCGCTTGTTCATTACCGTAAAAATATGCAGTATCAAATGCACGATATCCCGCTTCTAATGCTGTTTGTACTGCGGTTTCCATCTCATTATCTTCCATTTTATAAACACCTAGTCCTACTTTAGGCATTGGGTAACCATTATTTAACACTTGTGTATCATTTACCATTTGTGCCACATCCTATTCAATATAAATTTCTCAACTAAAAATTAGCATAACTTAATTTCTTTTACGCATACAAATAAAGACACTTAGGTTTACATACCCAAGTGCCTTTATTTTATTCATCCGATTCATGTTTATGATCGTGATTTTCTTCTTCCTCTTCATCACTAATCACAGGTCTTGTTTCATTAAATTGGTATTTAAGTACAACCCATACCAATTGATGATTATCCATTTCAGAAACAATCCATCGATCATATTTTGTATCTATATAGTCTTCAACTTGAAGATTAGTATTGTGTGCTTGTAGCCATCCACCAATTGTATCGATATCTTCAGAATCTTCAAAAGTGATATCAAATTTTTCATGTAAATCATCAAGTAAGACACGTCCGTTAATTTGATATATACCTTCCTCTAATTTAACAATATCATTTATTTCATCATCATCAAATTCATCTCTGATTTCACCAACAATCTCTTCAAGAATGTCTTCCATTGTTAGAATACCAGCAGTACCACCATATTCGTCAATAATAAGACTAATATGAACATGTTCACGTTGCATTGAAACTAATGCATCGCTAATACGAGTTGTTTCTGAAATCATAGGTAGTTCATGAATATAATTAGAGATTTTAATTGTTTTACCTGAAGCATATTCTGTTAAAAATTCTTTCACATTAATAAAACCTTTTATATGGTCTTTATCCCCATCTTCAGTAATTGGATAACGTGTAAATTGATGTTCTTTAATCGTTTCAAGTAATTCGTCAACATTAAATGGTTCGTTTAACGTTACCATTTGTGTACGTGGAACCATGATATCTTTCGCATGTCTTTCGTCAAATGAAAAGATATTTTGCATGTAATTCAGTTCTGTTTGATTAATTTCTCCACCATTATAACTATTATTAATAATAATTTTAATTTCTTCCTCAGACATTGCATCTGCTTGCGCATCAGGATCAACACCAAGCATTCTAATAATTACTCGTGCCGAACCATTCATTAACCATATTAATGGTTTCATGACATTACCAAAATAATATAATGTTCTAGCATAAGTTAATGCTAATTTTTCAGTATGCTGTATTGCTATTGATTTAGGTGCTAACTCACCTAATACTACATGTAAATAAGTTACAACAACAAACGAAATCACAAATGAAATGGTTGTAGTCACTGCACTTGGCAAATGTAATAGATTAAAAAGTGGGTGTAATAGCTTTTCGAATGTCGGTTCACCTAACCAACCTAAACCTAAAGATGTAACTGTAATACCAAGTTGACATGCTGATAAATAATAGTCAAGATTAGCAATCATCTTTTTAACAATTTTTGCACTTCCATTACCTTCATCAGCAAGTTGTTCAATTCTTGTTGAACGTACTTTTACTAATGCAAATTCAGATCCAACGAATACGGTTGTTAAAGCGATTAATAGAAAAAATATTACTAAATTAATTATGGTCACTGTTTCCAATTAATTCCCTATTTCTAGGGATTCACCTCCAAATATTATGTGTCTCTAATGAGTAACACGAATTTAATACGTCATGTTTATCACCGTTATAAAAACATGTTAAGACCTTCCCATCAAGACACCCCCAAAAAAAATGTATTACTTTAATTTTACCATATTTCTATAATAAATGGTTAAATAAGAATAAGAAAGCTTTTAACATTTAAAATCATTTAAAAAGCATTATATAATAATTTTCTTCCTATTATTTCATATATACTTCAATGGTCTTTGTAATAAATTTTTAAGAAAATCAGAAAAACGATATACGAGTTTTTTTAATTAAGCACTATCAAAGTGCACTAATAGTCCAGGACGGTTATTTGTTTCTTAAAATCAAACTCCTATTTAAAATTAATCAGTAGTAATAGTCAAGTATATATATCGCTATATTGTTTAATTACATATTAACTATATAATAGAAGATTGGACAGAATTTATTGATCTCCTCGATAATGTAACCCCAGCTTTCGTTGAACGTTGGGTTTCCCAGAAAACCCTTTTTGCTGGGGGCCCCAACCCCAGCTTTCGTTGAACGTTGCTTTTTTACAAAGATCTCGATGCTAGTACTTCTTTAAATAATCTTGATGCAACACGTTTTTCAATTCAATGACCAAATATCATTATATAAAAAAATACCTGAGACAACTCATTATGTCTCAGGCTCATTAAACCCACGTTTATTATTCATCCATAGATTCTGAAGCTTTAATTTCTTGTTCTGTTAATTTTGGTTTCAGTAAACCATAAAGTATTGCTGAAACAAGTGTACCTATAATTAAAGCAATGATAGTTTGGATAATATGACTAAAGTCTGTTGCTGCTATAACGATGATACCACCATGAGGTGCATTAATTCTTGAACCAAGTCCTAATGCAATCGCTCCAGCAACACCTGAACCGACCATCATTGATGGAATCACACGTAAAGGGTCAGCAGCTGCAAAAGGTATAGCACCTTCTGTGATGAATGATAGACCCATAACATAGTTAGGTACGATTGAGCCACGTTGCTCTTTTGTAAATTTACGTTTAAAGATAAACATTGCTGTGGCAATTGCCAATGGTGGAATCATACCACCAACCATTGCTGCTGTTATTGGTGCAGCATTACCTTCAGTTAAAGCTGCTGTCGCAAATACATAAGCCGCTTTATTGAATGGACCTCCCATATCAATTGCCATCATAGCTCCAATAACTAGTCCTAATAGCATAATGTTAGAACCAGATAAACTATTTAAACCATTTAATAATAGATGGTTTAACCATGCTGCAGGTGGATTAAATACATAAATCATTAATAATCCAGTAATCGTTACACTTAATAGTGGATAAATTAATGTTGGTTTTAAACCTTCAACTGCTTGAGGCAAATTACGAGTAATATATTTGATACCTTGTGTTAAATAACCAGCTAAGAAACCAGCAATAATACCACCAATAAATCCAGAGCCACCAGAAATTGCTAACATACCGCCAACTAGGCCAGCTGCAAAACCTGGTTTATCTGCAATACTACGAGAAATGAAACCAGCTAAGATTGGAATAATTAATGCAAAGGCACTCTTATTACCAATATTCCACAATTGTTCTGCAAACGCATTGTGTTCAGGACTTTTTGGATCAAATGAGTTGGCATCAAATAAGAATACAATCGCCATTAATATACCACCAGCAATAACAAGTGGTAACATATTAGAAACACCATTCATTAAGTGTTTATAAAATGCTTTACCTGGACTTAATTTTTTATCATTACTATCTTTATCTGTATTTTTCTGTCCACCATAGGCTTTAAATGGTTTTCTACTTGTATCAAGTGCTGTATTAATTAACTCTTCAGGACGTTTAATCCCGTCTGCTACTGGAACTTCAACTACATTTTTACCATCGAAACGGTCTGTTTCTACATGAACATCGGCAGCTACAATAATCCCAGTTGCACGTTCAATATCTTGTTGAGTTAAATGGTTTTTAATACCACTTGAACCATTTGTTTCAACTTTTATTTTAACTCCCATTTTTTCTGCTTGTTTTTTCAAAGCATCACGGGCCATATACGTATGAGCAATACCTGTTGGACACGCTGTTACAGCTAAAACGTAAGGTTCGTCAGCATTATTATTTGTTGATGCACTAGTTGTTGCTTGTGCTTCAGCCTCTTGCTCTTGAGCTTCTTTTTCTTCTTCTTTAGTTGCTTCATCATCAGCATCATCGATAATACGAAGTATTTCTTCTTTCGAATTAGCCTGTAATAAATTTTCTCTTACTTTATCGTCCATTAAAATGCCTGACAATTTAGCTAATGCATCTAAATGTGTTTGTGCGCCACCCTCTGGTGCTGCAATCATAAAGAATAAATGCGCAGGTTGACCATCTAAACTTTGATAGTCCACACCTTCTTTTGATTTACCAAAAGCAATCGCAGGTGATGTCACTGCTGCTACTTTAGCATGTGGAATTGCTATTCCTTCACCAATTCCCGTTGTACTTTGTGACTCACGATTATGAATCGCTTCCTTAAATTGAGCTATATCGCTTAATTTACCAGCTGAATCTAATTGATTAACTAATTCATCAATGACGCCGTTTTTATCACTAGCTGATAAATCCATAGCAATCGTTTCTTTAGTAAGTAATTCTGTTATTCTCATCTCTATCACTCCCCATCAAGTACAGAAATTGTAACTTGTGACTTGATTTTTTCTATATCTTCTCTTAATGCTAAGTCATCATTAAATGCCGTAGCCGTACCTGAAGCTACTGCTTGGCGAAATGCTTCTTCAAGTGATAGTCCCGACTCAAGACCCGCTACCATACCTGCAACTGTACTGTCACCAGATCCTACTGTATTTACAACTTCACCTTTAGGATTTTGAGCTTTAATGCTTCTTCTTTCGTCAACATATATGGCACCATCTCCACCTAAAGAAATAATGACAGATTGAGCTCCATTTTTTACTATTTCTCTACCATACTTAACGACATCTTGATCTGATTTAATTGTGACATCAAACATTTCTTCTAATTCATCTTTATTGGGTTTAATAAATAATGGATGATATTCTAACACTGTATTAACTAAATCTCTTTCAGCATCCACTACTAATTTTGCACCTGTTTCTTGAGTGATTTTTGCAATTTGAGCATAAGCATCACTCGGAATACTTTTTGGAACACTTCCCGCTACAATGACAGTGTCTCCGTTAGATGTATGTCTAATCTGATTTAATAATGCTTCAAACTGATCAGAAGTCACATTCGGACCAGGTGCATTAATTTCAGTTTCAGCGCCGGATTTTAATTTAACATTAATACGAGTATCTTCATTTACTTTAATAAACTCCGTATTAATATCGCTTTGTTCCAAAATGCTAGAAATAAATTCCCCAGGAAAACCTCCAGCAAATCCTAAAGCCGTAGATGAAACATCTAAGGTTTTCAACACGCGAGAAACATTAATACCTTTTCCTCCAGCAAATTTGTATGTTTCTCTAGCTCTATTAAGCCCTTTTAGCTCAAATCCATCAGTAAACATGATGTAATCAATAGATGGATTAAATGTCACTGTATATATCATAATTAACCTCCTAAAAAATGGTATTTCTCTTTGTATTCGTTATAACGATTATGATGACGTAATTGCTCAGATACGATGTACTCAACATGGCAAGATTTGGTTGAGACATGCGCAAAATATATTTCATCTAATTTTGAATGGTCTAATAAAACATAAGATGTGGTTGATTGATGTATTGCTCTTTCTTTAATTAATGCCTCTTTTTCATCGGGTGTGGTTAATCCATGATTCAAATCTAAGCCATTCATACCTATGAAAGCTTTATCAAAACAATAACGTCTTAAAACTTCAAGGGCATTTGCTCCGACAGTAGCAAAAGTAGTAGCTTTTACTTCTCCACCAATCATCAAGGTCTTAATACCTCGATGAAGTAATCTTTCAACGTGAGACAATCCGTTTGTAACCACTACGATATCTTGTGCTTTTATAAATGGAATCATCTCAATTGTAGAAGAACCTGCATCTATAAAAATACAATCATTATCTTCAATGAGCTGAGCTGCCTTTTTTCCAATCTCTCTTTTTTCTTTTAGATTTGTAGACAGCTTTTCAGATAAAATAGGTTCTTGATTTCTATGACTATTAAGTGTCGCACCACCATGAACACGTTGAAGACGTCCAAGTTGTTGTAACTTTGATAAATCTCTTCTTATAGTTGAAGCACTACAACCTGTTCGTTCAATTAACTCTTGGAGTGATAAAAAGTCTTTTTTCTTAAGTTCTTGTAAAATTAAACTTTGTCGTTTTTCAGAAATCATCTTTAACACTCCTTTACAACTTTTATTATAGTGTTCGCGCTTACATATTTCAATCAAAAATTATCAAAAACGTTCAAAAACGTTCAAAAAAATAAAAAAATTAACAGAGTGTTCATAATGTATATCATTGCTCACTCTGCTAATACATTTAATGTTGAGTAATACGCGCTGTTTGTGCCTGTGTAACTGCAATTAAATCATTAGGTTCGAGTATAATTTGCATACCTCGTTGACCACCACTCACATTGATTTTGTCTCGTGATAAAGCTGACTCATCAATAATCGTTGGAAAAGAATGTTTCATTCCTATTGGAGAACACCCTCCCCTTATATAGCCAGTAACTTTTTTTAAATCATCCATCGGCATCAAATTAAGCTTCTTTTCACCTATGACATGTGCCGCTTCTTTTAAATCTAATGTTTCACTGACTGGTATAACACATACAAAATGATCATTATTAGCATTTTCTAACACTAATGTTTTATATACGTCTTTTACATTTGCATGCACTAATTCCGCAATTGTTTCTCCATCTAAATGTTCTTCACCTATTTCAAATGTATTTACTGAATAATTAATTTTAGCTCTATCAAGCATTCTCATTGCATTGGTTTTCTTATGTTTCAATGTAACACCTCATTTATCTTCTTTATATATCCAATTTTACTACTCTTTTTGACAAATAAAAATAGAGTAAGATAGAAACCCTTTAGATTTCACTTTCTTACTCTAATCTTACATTACATTTTTATTTAACTTAATTTGCAGAAATCATCTCAACTTTACCCATTTTATTAATTGTTATATCTTCAGCTTTTTTGTTCTCTGGATACACTTCAAAAGTGATGGTTTGATTAGTTTCATTCAAACGCTCTAGCTTTACAGGCTGTTTATAATTTTGTTGCATATAATTTTCAACTATTGTTTTACATTCCTTTGTTGAGTATAAATATTTTTCTTGAGCTTTCTCATTTAACCTATAATTAACATTATGATTTTGACGAATATCTGCTTTGCGTTGCGTTTGATTTTTCTCAGAAGCTTCGGCGGTGTGATTGCTGTTTATATTTAATATATTTTTAGTTTCGATAATACTTCCGACTTTTGAAAAAGTAGAAATTGTTCGATGTACCTTAGCTAAGGCATTTTGATTCGTTGCGATAAATAATAGAAATACCAAACAAATTGATAAAATGATAGCTACAACACTTAACAATATATTTTTTAAATTCATCTCCTTACCCACACTTCTCTTTGAATTTTTTTATATCTTAACATACAAATATAGATAAAATAATTCAGTAGAAGACAATTTAAAATAATTGTAATCTTTGTAACAGTTATATTACCTAACGACTTTTTATTGTTACATTTCTATTATATAAAACTTATTTAATCACATCAGTTACGATTTAACTTTAAATTTTTCTCTATGAAAATAATTACTACCCCAAATAACATTACAATAATAGACATATATAAAGGGAATTCAATATTAACATCAAATAACGAGCCTGCTACCAATGGACCTACAAAATTACCCATACTTGTAAATGTAGAATTAAGTCCTCCAGCAAAACCTTGTCGATTACCCGCTATATTTGAATAATAATTAGTTAGCGCTGGGCGAATTAAATCAAATCCAATAAAGACAATAAAACTAATTAACATAATTGACCAGTAACTATGAGCGATTATAAGACTAAATATAACTATGACAGAATATAATAATGCCCAAGTAATAAACGTAAGTTCAGTGGTATATCTCATCAATTTATCAAAAAAGAAAATTTGGAATACTGCTCCCGCAACACCACCACCTACAATAGCAATTGAAATATCGCCAGGTGCGTAGTTTGCTTTCGCTGAAGTATATAAAGAAAATAACGTCTCAAAAGAAGACAAACCAAAAGCAAGTACAAACGTTAAAATAATTGGAGTAATAAAAACACCCCATTGAATTTTAGAAAGTTCTTTAGTTTCAAAGTGAATATGATGACTTTCCGCGGTATTTTGCGGTTGGCGAATCAATATTACAGATATAACAAACGCAATAACACCTAATGCACCTGCAAAATAAAATGGAAGACGATGTGATACTTCTGCTAAAAAACCACCAATTCCCGGTCCTAAAATAAAACCAGAGTTAATAATTGCAGACATATAACCAAAATTTTTCGCTTTATCTTTAGCTTTAGAAATATCTGCAATCATTCCTGTTACACCAGGCATTACCATTCCTGCACTAAAACCACCAAGTATTCTTGATACTATTAGAAGTATAAAAGAATGACTCAGAGCAAATAAGAACTCAGAGATCGTAAAAAATACTAATCCTAAACAAATAATTAATTTTTTACCCAATTTATCAGCTAAACTTCCTCCAAAAGGAGAAATAATCATTTGGGATAATGAGAAAATAGCTACTAAAATTCCTAAATCGCTTCCTTTTAATCCTAAATCTTTCAAATATACTGGAAGAACAGGAATAACAAGGCCAATTCCAACGAATATTAAAAATATATTAAAATATAATGTAAATAATTGTTTTTTCATGAAGACCACCTCTCTTTTATCTATAATTAAATACTCTTAGTGAAATTCATCTAATTCATATTCTGAGAAAAGTTAAAAATTCTAAATTTTTCATCTTTCATTTAGATACTATTATATATTATTCTTTATTTTAAAATATACTATCTTACTTAATAGTTTATTCAAAGTATTTTAAATTTATGTTATATATAATTAAATTATCTTAAATATAAAAATGAAGATAATGAGATGCAAAAAAGATGGACAACACTTTCTTCTTGTTTTAGAACATGGAAAAGATATTATAAAAAAGGTTACTCACTTTGCTCAACATTAACATATTAAATTTGATTCAGTGAGTGATATCAGAGCTTGTGATGACGTTGTGTTAAATTATCGTAATTTGGAAACAAGTGAATATGAAAAATGAATTAAATGAAGCATTAGAATGAACAAGTTTATTAGGGAATATTTCTTATATTGATAATCAACCATTTGCACATTTACATAGTACATTGGGCTCTCAATATTTCGAAAAGTTAAGTAGACATTTAACAAAAGTTGTGGTTTCAACAGCAAGTGAAATGTTCATTACGATAACTGATTTTGATATCAATCGAACTTTTGATTCGTAGACTAGACTCAACTTATTAAGATCGTAATATGTCTAGAACAAAAACCTCAATTCAACCGTTTCATTACAATATGATATCACTTTTATTTAAAATCATTGAGATTCTTTTCTTACAGATTACACATCTATTTTACAATTATTAATACTTCTCTAACTTTAAATATTCTACCTTCTTTTTTCTTGATTACTTCGACTTTAACCTTTACTATAGTAATTTAACTAAATCGTTAGAAAGTAGTGCATATTATGACTTCACGTTATATTGCAAGAGTCTATTTTATTATTCTTTTTGTAATATCATTATTTGAAACGCGTGTATTTAATTTTGTAAGCTTAAATTTATTTTTAGCTTACATTCCACTTGAATTATGTTTCTTATTAGATTTATTTAAACCTAGAAAAAAGTTTGAATGGCCTATATTTATTATTTTTTCTCTTATTTTTATTTTATTAGTACCCAATACATTTTACATGGTTACTGATCTTATTCATCTCAATCAGTTTACATTTGATTTTTACGTCCAACTTAATTTAATAGAATGGTTATACTTTACTTTCTTACTGTTAGGTGTATTTTTTGCGATTTATTGCATGGCTCTCATATTTGTTCATTTATCTCATTTCACTTCAAAGCTATGGTTAAATCGATGTATATTAATAGCACTTATGTTTTTAAATGGTTTAGGAATATTTATGGGTAGATTTTTGAGATTTCATACTGTTCATTTAATTACCCGTCCATTCACTATTATCACAGAAGTCATTAGTGCCTTAAATGGTAGTAGTTTAATATTTATTTCGTTAATGATGCTACTTCAATTTGTCATTTTATTATTCATTAAAGGGATAAGAATGGCACATTGATATATTTCTATTTATTACAGTCTATTCATGTATAAAAATTTTATAAGACGTTTAGTTATGTATTTAAATAAGCCAGGGGTGGTAGCATGAACTCAATTTGAATTCAGTTTCCTTCCCCTAGCTCTTTATATATATTTTTTTAAATATTGTCATCACATGTTCGCGTGCAACTTTATGATCTACAATTGGTTTAGGATAATCTTTACCTAATTGTATCCCTTTTTTTACTAATTGTGTTTGATGTTGAAATGGGTGATGTAATAATTTTGCGGGCACATTATCGAATATAGAAATATATTTTTTGATATATAAAGCGTCTTTATCAAAAAGTTCACTTTGTCTAATAGGATTAAACATCCTAAAATACGGCACAGCATCTGTCCCAGTTGAAGCTGACCATTGCCAACCATGTATATTTGAAGCTGCATCATAATCGATTAATTTTTTTCTAAAATAATCTTCGCCCCAAGCCCAATCAATAAACAAATCTTTAGTTAAAAATTGAGAGACTACCATTCGCATGCGATTATGCATAAATCCTGTCTCATTTAATTCATTCATGGCAGCATCAATAATAGGAAAACCAGTTTTACCATCACACCAGCGATTAAACTCTTCTTTGTTATATGACCATTGTATAGTACGATATTTTTCATTAAATGCTTCATATGCAATATGAGGATATTGGGCCATAAGAACATAATAAAACTCACGAAACATTACTTCTCTAATAAAACTTTCGTAATTACTTTCATTTTCCTCATATCGTTCTAATAAATCTGTAATAATTTGTTTAATATCTATTAGACCATATGCTAGAACAATACTTAATTGACTAGTGAGTATTTCCGGAAGATACTCTCTATCCTTTTTATAGCTTTGAATACTATGATTTAAATAATCTTTCCAATTGTTTAACGCTTGATCTTCTGATTGTCCATCATGATGATAATCATTAGTTATTGTTTGTTGTGATTGGCTACATTTATTAGCGATATCACTTAATTGATATTGATACGGAGAATGCTGTCTAAGTTTTAAACGGTGTGCTTTATAAAAACTTGTAAATACTTTATATGGTTGTCCTTGCTGATTCATAGTGTTACTTGGCTTAAAATAATGATTAACGTTAATCGTTATTACGGGTATATCGTGATTTTTAAACGCTTGTTTTAAGTGGCGAATATCATATCTTTCTTGATGATAACTCATGATATCGCCAGCCATAACTATTTCTTTAATATCATGTTCAGTACAAAACATACCTAGTTCACTGTAATCGATGACATATGGCTCTATATGATGTTCTTTCAACTTATATAAAAATTTTTCTAAAGTGCCATAATAATAGTTTGCTTTTTTATCTGTACCTTTCTCTTCAAATGTTTCCTTAGGAATTATAAGATAGCATTTATCAATTTCATCTTTGTGTTGATTAATATATGCGAACAATGGATTATTATTTATTCTAAATACTCTATTGAGAATGACACCGATATTCATTTTTTCACTCCTAGACTGATGTTTGTTAATAATTTAACTACCCTATTATCTTAAAATTAAAAGGAGTGACTACAGAATTCAATACAAATTCTAAAGTGACTCCTTTTACTTAATTTATATAATGTGATTAATACTTTTATTAACCAAATAGTTCTCTATTAAGTCCAAACACGTATAGTAAAGTAAAGAAAGTTGCTGCACTTAAAATAGTTAAAATGAGCGTTAATATGAGTGTACGTTTGTACTTATTAATAAACGCGATAAACACTATTCCTAAATTATAACCAAAGAACAATCCAAATAGTGTCATTGTGATTTTTATATTTGTAAAAAAGATATTTAACAATAGAATAATAATTGCAAAAATTAAATATGGGATTGTAATCCACTTAAACTCAAAGCGAATTTGTTTAGTTCGTTTATCTTCATTATGATTCATTAATAACTCCTCCTTACTCTATTATAAATGATATATTTTTTTATTCTTGTGACAAGACTGCGACATATTTATTAGAAATTTAGAATACTCATAACCTCTCACATAAAAATCAAGGAGTCGTTTTAAGTAAATTGAATCATTTCTAACTGGTTTTTCAAACGTGTTGTATCAAGCTTTTCACCAATAATAACAATAGTTAATGGAACTTCTTTATCAATCATTCCATAAGTAGGTAATCCCATTGAAAATTGGAATTCGTATATTGAATCCGCCTGATCTTTAAATTTTACAAATCCTTTTAATCTGAATACTTCATCTGGCAAACGCATTATAAATTGATAAAATAATTGTCGATCAATAGAAGAGCTAAACGTATATTTCATAGATTGTATATTATGATGATGGACATGAACATGCCTATTAATATCAGCAGATTTATTTTTCACTACTACGTCATCTAATTTACTATATGTAGTCACGTAAATCGTTGCTTTATTATTAATAAAAACCAATTGTTTTTTTATATTTGCTAATTCTACTTGTGTCACTAAATCCATTTTATTAAGAATAATTACATCACTATATTTAATTTGCTCTTCCATTAACTCATTCGTCTCTGACGTGTATTTCATTCTATTATTAAATCTTAACGCATCAACAAGACCTATGATTTTAGGAATTTCCACGTCATTAACTACTGTTGGATCTTGGCACGCTGCAAAGACTTCTAAAGGATGTGCAATTCCAGTCGATTCAATAAGGATGTGTTGACTTTTATTTTTTTAATAAGTGATTGTAACTGTAACACTAGATCATTATTTAAGTCACAACATACGCATCCATTGATTAATGATTTTACGGTAATATCTTCTTCGACAAGTAAACTATCAACGTCAAAAGCGCCGAATTCATTCATAATAATTGTTATTTTCTCATCTTTTTTTAATAATTGGTGTACATAATGATTCAAAAATGTAGTTTTACCACTTCCTAAAAAGCCACTAATAATTGTAATAGATATTTTTTGATTTTTATTATTTATCATTTTAAAAACTCATTTCTATATAAAATGTATTTGAAATTAATATTATAAAAATGTATGTTAGATTACACTTGATTAAAATAGTGTTTTCTTCTAAACTTTAAGCATACTTTAATTTTAGCATGGCATTGAAATGAAGTGTGTGATAATTTATATTTTACACAACATAGACGAACTTTAATCCGAAATAAAGAGAAACGGATAAATGTCTGGAGGAGAACTTTAATGTCTGAACAACACAATTTAAAAGAGCAACTTTGTTTTAGTTTGTACAATGCACAAAGACAAGTAAATCGCTACTATTCAAATAAAGTCTTTAAAAAGTACAATCTTACCTACCCACAATTCTTAGTTTTAAGTATTTTATGGGAGGAATCCCCTGTAAATGTTAAAAAAGTAGTTACTGAATTAGCTTTAGATACAGGCACAGTATCACCCTTACTAAAAAGAATGGAGAACGTTGATTTAATTAAACGCGAACGTTCTGAAATTGACCAACGTGAAGTATTTATTCATCTTACTGAAAAAAGTGAAAATATTAAACCCGAACTAAGTGATGCATCTCAAAAAGTTGCCATCGCTTCTTCTTTGAGTAATGATGAAGTCCATGAACTCAATCGTCTATTAGGTAAAATTATTGCTGCTTTTACCGAAAATAAATAATATGACATGCTAGTACTAAACTAATTAAAGTTATTCATTTCAAACTGTAATTTATATATTTATCAATAGTGGAAAACCTGAGAGCACTTTTTAAAGCTATCTCAGGTTTTTTATTTTATAATTTATTAATATGAATCATGCGATTTAAATAACCCTTATTTTGACTTAATGATACATAATCTCCATACTCAACCACCTCACCTTCGACCATTACGATAATGGTATCGAAATATGGAAGTAAGTCTAAATCATGTGTAGCAACAACTAATGTTTCTGCTTGTTTGTTAATTTCTTTCATTACATTGTTCGTATTATCTTCATCAAGCGCTGTAGTTGGCTCATCTAATAGCCAAATGTTAGACGATTTTAAAAATAAACGTGCTAAAGATAAACGTTGAATTTCACCACCAGATAAAGAAGTTCCATCTAAAGTCAATTGAGTGTTCAAATTTAAATAACTTAAATTCAACATATTTAAGACATCGATTAAGTTTTCATCTTTTTGATTAGATAATAAATTTTCTCTAACAGTACCATCAAATATTTGTTGAGATTGTAATAACGCATTGATTTCATTATATCTATCATTTTCATTAATTTGAGTAATAGATTGTCCATATAACTCAACACGGCCTTCTTCTGTTTCATATAAACCACATAGCAGTTGCATTAACGTACTTTTTCCTGAACCAGAAGGTCCAATGATAGCTACTTTTTCACCTTTATGGATGGTTAAATTAATATCGTTTAATACTAATGTTTCTTGATTAAAATATTTAAAGTTTAGATTAGAAATACTAAATACAGGTTCTTGTTTTGTCTGTACATTTAACTCAGGTGTAGTGATCGAAGAATTAAACACCTCATTAATATCTGTTAACGCTTGATCTGTATCCGCTTTATAATAAGCAAAATTACTCATTGGAATAGCTTGTTCGAACAAAGTTAAAATCATTAATATCATACTCGTTACATATATAACATCTAAATATCCATGTTCAATTTGTATCACGCTTAAAGCTAAACTTAAAAAAATCGTTACAATAGAAATGAGATTCAATATATAATCATAAAATGTTAAAAATCGATTTTCTTTAGATTGTAATCTATCATAGTATTCTAATGACTTAGCGACTTTCTTTTTATATACATCTTGTTGATTAAAAGTCATTAACTCTTGATAACCCGCTTTATAATCATAGAACTCAGCCAACATTTTTTGTTCATGAGTAGTAACTTGTTGTTTAAGTATGCGTACACGCTTAGCACTTAACCATGGTATAATCCATAAATAAAATAGCATACTTATGACAATTAAAATAGCATGAGCAATACTAAAATAAATTAATGCAACAGCAGCAATTAGCGCAGTTAAACCTATTACAAAAGGGGGATAATATACACGTAAATATATGTTTTGTAGTGATTCTACTTTATTGACCATTCTTGAGATTAAATCACTCGATCTAAATTTACGATAAATATTAGGCACTCTTGGAAAAAGTTGCTTTACAAACTGTACTCTTATATTCCTTAACATTGTAAATGTAGTTCGATGGGATAATAATCTTTCAACATATCGCGTCATAGCACGTAAAAATCCAAATAATTTTACAGAAACGACAAGTATCATCAATGCGTAAATAGGCATACCTAGTGCACTTTGAGTTACCATATATCCGCTTAGGAAGAACATTGTAAGTGCTATTAGGCTTCCAGTAATGCTTACTAATATAGCTAAAAATAAATCTTTATCTAAATGAAATTTAATATGTGGCTTCATTTTTATTCACCATCTTATTTAATTGCGTAGACATTTGATTATCATCTATAATAAGATGACCTTCTTTTACATATATACGTCGTGTTGCACGACGTATAGTCGAATTACGATGTGCGATTGTAATTGTAGTAGCCTGCTTAAAGTTATGCTCTAATGTTTGTTGAACAACACGTTCAGTTTCAATATCTAAACCACTAGTAGGCTCGTCAAATATCAGGATATCCGGACGTAGTAATAGTACTCTACAAAGTTCTATTCTTCTCATCTGACCTCCAGATAACATTTCTCCACCTTCACCAATTACAGTATGAATTCCTTTATTTAAGCTTAAAATCTTCTCTTTAAGTCCTACTGTTTCTAAAGTTTGTAAAATTTTTTCATCTGAAACCTCATTAAACATCGTAATATTATCTTTAATAGACGCTGAAAAAATATATGGATGTTGTTTTAACATACCTATATCTGTAACTTCAGAATTAAATATAATACGACCTTTTGTAGGTGTTATCATTTGCTTAATAAGATTCGCTAGTGTGGATTTTCCAGCGCCACTTGGACCAACAATTGCAATTTTTTCTCCTTGATTGATTGAAAAAGTTATATCTTTTAATGCATATAGAGTCGTATTAGGATATTGATAACTTACTTTATCGAAGTAAATTTGATTTTGCTGATTCTCATTTATGATAGGCGTGTTAATACTTGATTCTTCAATATTATTTAAAAAATCAAAAATAATATCACTTGCTCCTTCACTTTGTTTACCAGTATGGAAGGCTTGACCTAAATCTTTAATTGCATTGTAAAATTCTGGTGCTAAAATAATCGCAATTACAGCAATTTTAAAGTTAATATGGTGAAACACGACTAAACTTAACGTCGCTTCTAGTGCAATTAAACCAATACCTAACATACTTATAAATTCAAGCATAAGACCAGATAGAAATGCACTTTTTAAAATTTTCATCGTTAACTCCCTAAAGTGTGTGCTCTCTTTATATATACGATTTTCCGTCTCCGTTGTTCGTCTAAATAGTCTTAAAGTAATCAAACCTTTAGCTATATTTAAAAAGCGTTGGCTGAATTGATTTAAATACGTCATTTGTTCTTTAGATTCGTCTCGTGTTTTCAAGCCAAAAATAATATAAAATAATGGAATAAATGGTGCAGTAACCGCCATAATAATAGCAGTATTAAGATGTATAAAACACATTACACTAATAATGACAAGTGGTATGAACAAAGATTTAAACACTTGCGGCAAGTAATTATTAAAAAAGGGTGTCATTCCATCTATAACTTCAGTTAAAATGTTTGTTTGTACGCCAATTGAAGCTTTAGACTTACTTGTTACTATTTTTTGACGAAGGTCATGTTTAACTTTATAAGCTAACATATCCCCTAATCGTTGATTCAACATATTAAACGTGACTCTCAAAATTAATACAATTAAAATAGTAAATAACAATGGATAAATAGCTGAAATCTTGTGGTACAAGACTTGATTCAAAAACTCAGCAATTCCAATATTTTGAATCACTACACATATGGCTAACAATATACTAGTCAATCCCATAAACATTGGAAATAATTTATATTTAAAGACTAAACTCATTAAATTTTTCAAATTCTTCACCTAATGTTTAATTATAGAATCTTGAGCACAAATAATCATTTAATTGATTTCAAAGTTAAGTGAAAATATTATGTCATTTCTTTGAATTATTCATCTTCCACACAATACAACAAAATCATTTTTTATTTCAAAACAACATGACATTATTATCATATACACCGGTAATTATTAGTAAATTATTATTTTAATATGCTATGATAATAAAGTGAATTTTTTAAAATAAAATATTTAGCATAAATAAAAGTTCATTTTTTACATAAAAGAAAGAGGTTACTTATGATAATTATTGAATTTATTAAGGCGTTAATTTTAGGTATTGTAGAAGGGCTTACTGAATTCGCTCCTGTTTCATCTACGGGTCATATGATTCTTGTAGACGATATGTGGTTAAAATCATCTCAATTTTTAGGTTCTCATTCAGCTTTTACTTTTAAAATTGTCATTCAACTAGGTTCTGTTTTTGCTGCTGCATGGGTCTTCCGTGAACGTTACTTCGAAATGTTACATATCGGAAAATACAAACATGTTGCTCATAGTGAGGGAATGCGTTCTAAACCTCGCCGATTGAACTTACTTCATGTATTAGTAGGTATGATTCCAGCTGGAATTTTAGGTGTTCTTTTTGATGACTTTATTGAAGCGCATTTATTTAGTGTACCCACTGTCATGATAGGATTATTCATTGGCGCTATTTATATGATTATTGCTGATAAATACAGTACTAAAGTAAAACATCCGCAAACAGTCGATCAAATTAATTATTTCCAAGCATTTGTCATTGGTATTTCGCAAGCAGTCGCAATGTGGCCTGGTTTCAGTAGATCTGGATCAACAATTTCTACTGGGGTATTAATGAAACTCAATCATAAATCTGCTTCTGATTTTACGTTTATTATGGCAGTCCCAATTATGTTAGCTGCAAGTACATTATCATTACTTAAAAATTATCAATATATTGATCTTGCACATGTCCCATTTTATATCATTGGATTCTTAGCAGCATTTATTGTTGGTTTAATTGCAATTAAAACCTTCTTACATTTAATTAATAAAGTGAAGTTAGTACCATTTGCAATTTATCGAATCGTATTAGTTATTTTCATTGCTATTCTTTATTTCGGATTCGGTATTGGTAAAGGAATTTAATAATATCACACTGAAATTCTTTTTGAATTTTAGTGTTTTTTTATAAAAATTTTAGATAACCATTTTAATCTAGTGCAATCGTTTAAATTCCTGTATCATAGGGTAATGAAAGAGAAAGAAAATTTTATGGGGGCAACGAGTATGGACAAAAAACAAGTTATTAAAACAGCAATGAACGTGTTACCGATATTTATCGTACCACTAGTTGTAGAACGTAAAAAAATTAAGTCTCATCCAGATGTTCAAAAAGCTTCGCATGCAACTTCACATGCTACACATACAGTAGCAAATAAGGCATCTGATGTTAAAGATTACTTTGGTGATAAAAAACAAGAATTCGATAATAAGCGTGAACTCAAAAAAATTGCTAAAGAAAATGACCCTAAATATATTAAGAAAAAAGGATCAAAATTAGCTAAAAAAAACCATAAACAATCTTCTAAATTAGAGAAAAAACTTCAAAAAAATATTGATAAACGTCATAAAGAAGAAGAAAAACTTCAAAAATATAATGAAAAGCAGCGAATTAAAGAAATGAAGAAATATGATAACTATAATGCCGACAGTATGATTACTCAAAATCAAGTGTTACATTCAGAAAAGGTTACAAATAAATAATGACAACCATATTTGTTGATGGTGATGCTTGTCCAGTCGTTAATGAAATTATTGAGTTAACAGCTGAGACAGGCTTTTTTGTTACGATTTTACGGAGCTTTAGTCATTTTTCTCATTCTTATTATCCAAGTCATGTAAATATACTATACGTTGATGATGGACCAGATGCAGTTGATTACAAAATTATACAACTTGTAACAACTAGCGATATTGTGATTACTCAAGACTATGGATTAGCTAGTTTATTACTAAAGAAAGTCAGAATGATAATGCATCATAAAGGATTTATCTATAACGAAAATAATATAGATATATTACTTCAACAGCGTTATAATAATGCACAAATTAGAAAACAAGGTGGACGTCATAAAGGACCCTCCTCTTTTTCAAAAGCAGATCGACAGCACTTTTGTGATGTTTTTCAAACCTTACTTAATCAATTAATGGAGGATACAAAATGAAACGTATAGCAGTATATTGTGGAGCAAGTAAAGGGAATAATTCCATTTATGTTAAAGAAGCGTATCAATTAGGAAAATATATAGCTGAACAAGGTTATGAACTCATTTTTGGAGCTGGTTCAGTAGGTATCATGGGCGCTATTCAAGACGGCGTACTAGATTACGGAGGCCGTGCAATTGGAGTGATGCCTAAAATGTTAGATGAACGTGAAATTACAAGTCAAAAAGTAAGTGAGCTCATTCTTGTAGACTCAATGCACGAACGCAAAGAAAAAATGACTGAATTAGCAGATGCTTTTGTTATGGCACCAGGAGGAGCTGGTTCTCTTGAAGAGTTTTTCGAAATGTATAGCTGGGCACAAATTGGTATACATCAAAAACCAATAGGCATCTTTAATTTAAATGGATTCTTTAATCCACTTCAAACTTTAATTGATCATATGATTGAAGAAGGTTTTATCGATAAAAAATATAAAGAGTTAGCATCTTTATATGACACTAAAGAGGCTCTAATTGATGGATTACTTAATTATAAACCTCTTGGTGTTAGAACCTATGATTAATGAATACTATAAAAAAGAACGGGCCAACGAATTCAGAAAGAATTCGTTGGCCCGTCCTGGTTTCGGCACCCAAATATAGAGACTTTCATGTTGAGTGTTTCTATATTTGGGTCTAGGACTAGAAATAAATTTGTTTTTATCATCACATTTTTAATGTGGTCCATGACTTTTAATATACTAAAAACCTCTAGGGTTTCTATTTATCTTCTAGTCTTTATTAATATTTATATGTTCAACTTTTTTTGATATCTTACATGTCTTTTAAGTGGATGATATTTACTTAGTTCAGGCAGTTCAAAATAATCAAATAATGACATCCCAATTTTTTCCATTACTTTTCGAGAGGCCAAATTCCCCTCAGCAGTGAGACTAAATACTTCTTCTACGCCTTTTTCTTTTGCATACTCTAAAACAGCCATAGCACCCTCAGTAGCAATACCATTTCCCCATACTTCAGGGATAAGTCGCCATCCAATTTCATATATAGGTAAATTTTGAAAAGGATATTTACTATCTTTTGGTAAGTAGTTTAATCCTATGTATCCGAGCCATGCTCCTGTCTCTTTAAGCTCAACAGCAAACAGCCCAATTCCTTTTTCTTTTAAAATATCATCCATTCGTTGCATATCTAATTCTGAACGTCTATAACTTAATAGACTTGGAAAATAGCGTCTTACCTGAGGATTTGCATTCATTTTTTGAAAAGATAATAAATCTTTTTCTTCCCAATCACGCAATCTCAATCTTTCTGTTTCTATATAAACAACCATTTATCCACACTCCATTACCCAAATACAATTATGAAAAAAGTGTGGCATGGAGTATATAACCATAACACACTTCGTTTCGTTCATTTTGATTAAAAGATTATTAGTTTTTTGAAATATAACTTATTAATTCGATATGTACTGGAATTTCTTTTAACTTATTGCGTTGATTTTTAGGTGCTACAAAGGTTGCATCGATATAATCATTACGATGATTAAGTTTGAAAGTAGCTACAAATGTATCACTTTCTGATTCAAAATTTGGCAAGTGTGCTACAACACGTTTAATGTCTCCAGTTGAATGAGTTACTGTACGTCCAGTAATATTTTCAATCTCTTCACCTAATTCTGGAAGTGTCATATCACGTCCCTCTAGGATTTGAAAATCATATTCATGCATAGTTATCTCTCCCATACTATAAATTATGTGCTGAATGTTATTATTATATTTTTAAACTTTATTTTCAAATATATCGATATTATATTCAAAATGTATTTAAATACTACTACCCTACTTATTCTATCGTCAAACCTGCAACCTTTTAGAACCTATATTAGTTACTCTCTGTAGACGAACTAGAGCTTGTATTATTACTTGATTGTACACTATTTGAGTCACTACTTTGTTCTTCAGTACTACTAGAACTTTCATTTGATAAATTCGTTTGATTTGAGTTATCCTTTTTGGATTTTTCAGTTTCTTGTTTAACAGATTCTTTAGCAACAGAACTATCTACTTCTTTTTG
The DNA here is from genome assembly GCF_001815595.1 of Staphylococcus sp. HMSC070D05. Classification (NCBI taxonomy): domain Bacteria; kingdom Bacillati; phylum Bacillota; class Bacilli; order Caryophanales; family Staphylococcaceae; genus Staphylococcus; species Staphylococcus sp. HMSC070D05. The sequence continues at coordinate 40,384 of NZ_KV821096.1, forward strand.
TAACTTTTCTCGTTGTGCATTGAGCTTTTCTTTTTGTTTCTCTAGATTATTTTTTTCATTTTTTAAATCTTTATTTTCTTTTTCTAGCTGTTTAATATCATTTTCTAAAGATACTTTTTCTTCACTTTTACCACATGCTGATAATGTTAAAGTCGCTAATAGTAAAAACACAACCCACTTCTTCATATAGTTCTCCTTTAAATATATATCAATAACACTTATTTTAACATGAAATGTAGCTTGATTCATTTTTAATCTTCTCTCAATCATTTATTGTCTTAAACTTATAGAGAACGTTGTAGCATGATAATTTAATGCACTTTTTTCTAAGTAATATTCATGAATGTTTGTAATATTCTCAATTAATTGATAATCAGTCATTGAAAGACTTTTCATTTTATATTCTCCCTATTTACACATTATATTCTTTACATAACTATGATATGATTATTCATATTTAATATGTAATAATCAACTTTTAAAATTTTTAAATATTTTTATTTTTAAGGGGATAATAAATGAAATCGACTGCAACATTAGCCCGTGAAAACAACGTGAAATCAATGCGTTTAAATAATACGGATCGAGAAATTTTTGAAAACTACATGACTTATATTAGAGCAGATTTACGTGTAAATCCGCATGATAGTGAACTCATGCTCAATCGTATTTTGAAGGAGTTACTTGCCGCAGAGAATGATGGAACTTTAGCTCTTGAGTTTTTCGATCATGATCCAAAAGCACACGCTAAAAAACAACTTAAATCCCTACCAAATGAAACATTTAAAAATATTATTAAATCTATTTTTAGAAATTTTATCTTTTTAATAGGTATATTCTTTTTCTTTAAAGGGTTTATCGGTTTTTTTGTTCCTGATAATCATAATGAAGTATATTTATATACTTTTCCTATTACGTTCTTCATTGGTTTAACTATTATATTTCTTTTTATTTTAGTCGTTTTTAAAACTGTTCAATTACAGTGTTTTAATAATTCGCATTGGATTTGGTGGTTTAATTACTGTATTATCGCATTACTAGTAGTCGCACTATTTTATGTGTTTTTTATTCCACAGTCATTTTTGGCATATGGACCTAGTATTCAAATTAATAATTGGGCATTTATTATCATCTCTCTAATTATTACACCTATTGCTTTCTATATAGAACATCATTTTGTTGATGAAGATTCAAATACTGTGTTATAAAAATATTAAATAAAAGTCTAGAATATTATTCTCAGAAAAATAACAACTCATTGCGCTACATATAAAACAAAATAATGATAAATGGACTGACCCCAATTAGTGGGAATGATAT
>NZ_KV821097.1:0-27999 GCF_001815595.1 Staphylococcus sp. HMSC070D05
TTTCTTTACTGTTAGTCTCGTCGCTTTCTTGTTGTATATTTTCTATTTTTGGTTCTTCTGTGTTGCTAGTTTCATCACTAGTATAATTAAATTTTTTTATGTTTTCCTTACTTAGTTTAATTTTAGATTGCTGAGTATCAGAATTTATTTGTGGGTTTACTTTCTGATCTACGCCTTCACTCTCTATGTTAGAAGAGGTTTCAGCATAACTATAGTGACTGAATATAGTTGCACTTATAGCAAAAATAAGACTTGTTCGAATAACTTTTTGTTTTATCATTCTGAGACCTCCTCTTATTTTTAACAATTTTAGTATAAAGAAATAAAAAATATCATGCATGTATATAAACAAATTGATAAAAAACATTAATATTTATGAAATTTTTGTTATATAATAATTTACTTATTCTAGTATAAATTTTATACTAGAAATATATTAAAAAAGGAGATTATAAGATGGGATTATTTGATAAAGAAAACACAAAACCATTTCTAACTGAAATTGAAAATAGACGTACAATTTATAAAACTAAAACATCTATTTCTATTAGTGATGAAGAATTAGAGAAAATGATTGAACACATTGTAAAATATATGCCTTCAGCTTTTAATTCACAATCAACACGTATTGTTTTGTTACTTAATGATCAACATATTAAATTCTGGGAAAATGCTAAAACTGTACTTAAAGATGTAATGGGACCAGATCGCGACTTTGAACCTACAAATCAAAGAATTAATGGTTTCGAGCATGCCTACGGAACTATTTTATATTTTGAAGATGAAGATGTTATAAAATCATTACAAGAACAAATGCCATCATATGCTGATAATTTTGCTAACTGGGCTGTTCAAACAAATGCTATGCATCAATACGCAATTTGGACTGCACTAAGTTCAAAAGGTATCGGTGTATCGTTACAACACTATAATCCACTAGTTGATCAAGTTACAACACAAACATTTGATATTCCAGCATCATGGAAACTTGTAGCACAAATGCCATTTGGTGATATTGAAGAACAAGCTGGTGAAAAAGAAATTCACCCTACTGACCAACGATTTATTATTAAAAAATAATAAATTTAAACTTATCAATGAAGTACATTTCAATTAAGTTATTTTACTTTAATTGTAATGTGCTTCATTTTGCTTTTCCTAGTCAAATTTAGTAAATTGAAATTATTAAGCAAGTTGAGGAGTGGTTAAAGTGAAAATACAAATATTTCAATTTCATGTCGAATATGGAAATGTTGAGAAAAATGAACAAAAAATTTCAGAATGGTTTAATACTCAATTAGATGATGATACTGAAGTTGTTGTGTTACCAGAAATGTGGAACAATGGCTATGCTTTAGAAGAATTAAATGAAAAAGCAGATCAAGCATTATCACGTAGTTTTCCTTTTATTTCGAATCTTGCTCAAACATATCAAGTTGACATCGTCGCGGGATCTGTTTCAAATAAACAAAATAATAAAGTTTATAATACTGCTTTTACTGTCTCTAAAAAAGGTCGTCGTATTAACAAATATGATAAAGTTCATTTAGTTCCAATGCTAAATGAACCAGAATTTTTAGAGGATGGAAAAACAGTTCCAGAACCATTTGCTTTATCATCAGGTGCTCTCGCCACTCAAATTATATGCTATGACTTAAGATTTCCTAAATTGCTAAGATACCCATCTAGAGAAGGTGCTCAAATCGCATTTTATGTCGCCGAATGGCCAACATCTCGACTTAATCATTGGAGAAACTTACTTCAAGCTAGAGCTATAGAAAATGATATTTTTATCGTCGCATGTAATGGCACGGGTCATGATGGAAATACTGAATACGCTGGACATTCAATGGTTATCAATCCTAATGGAGATATTCTTGTTGAGTTAAATAGAGAAGAAGATACTATTTCAGTTGATATCAACACTCAAGAAGTATCACGTCAAAGAGATGCTATTCCAATCTTTAGAAATTTAAAAACTCATTTATATAAATAAAAAAGTCGTGAGCTTGGGAGAGACTCACGACTTTTAATTAAGGGAATGTTTTACAGTTATTTTTCAATCTTTTGGGGATGTTATTAATTATGAAAAATTACATTGCATAACAATGTTATGATAGCTTGCATATTGAAAATAACTACCTTCTACTCAAAATAGCTAAGTTAATTATTTTCTGCTGAGTTAACACTTCAGCGAATTTTACGCATTTCTCATCAATAAGTTGGGATAGCTTATTAATGAATAGAACTACACGAAGAAATAAATAAATGAAATATTTTACTATGAAAATCGATATTATCGAATAACCCATTGGTCTCGATCATCACAAATACATAGTCAAATTACACAAACATTCCTTACAACTCATCGATAAATCAACTTTTAATTTCGCAACTACTAACAAAATCAAAAAAAGATTTATTCGAATAAAACAAAGACTAACAATTTAAAGACTAAGATTATTAAGTTGATATCACTTTAATGTGATATGAGTATATTAAAACATAACATTCATTTAAGTAATTAAAAATTTCTTAACTTGCAACTTTTTCTACTAAACTGTTTATTTTTATATGGTAAAATATAAGTTAATGAATTACTTTAACAGTTAAGTATTAATTTTTGACAGTTAAGCATTATTTTACAGACTAATTGCACAAAATTGTATAATATAGTCAAGGAGAGTGGCACAATATTGAAAGCAATTGATGATAAAATTGAGCACTTTGCATTTTATTTACAAAAGAAAAACAACCTTGATCATATCCAATTCTTAAAAGTACGATTAGGCATGCAAGTGGTTGTTAGTAATATTGCTAAAACAATTGTGACATATGGTGCTGCGCTCATATTCCATACATTTTTGTATACTTTAATCACACACATTAGTTATTTTTTAATTCGACACAATGCACACGGGGCGCATGCAAAGTCTACTTTGCTATGCCATATTCAAAATTTAATCTTATTTGTTGGTTTACCATGGCTCATTGCTTACTATCATATTAATATGGGTATCATGTATAGTGTTAGTGGTATTGCATTATTACTGATTATTATTTATGCACCAGCTGCCACTAAGAAACAACCCATCCCCGAACGACTAAAACCTCGCAAAAAAATAAAGTCTATTATTTTAGTAGTGGTTTTAATCATTATTTCTATTATAGTACCCGAGCCATATAAACAATTAATTTTATTAGGTATGATACTTGAAAGTACAACACTATTACCATTCTTTTTTCCTAAGGAGGATTATTAATTATGACATTTATTACTCAATTATTTATTAAATTATTCTCATTAATTTTAGAAACTGTTGGTACACTTGCCACTTACTCAACATGCTATGGATATTTCGATGAATCAGAAGTTCCTGAAGAGTTAACAAATTTAGAAAGATAGTATTTGTTAGAAAGTGTGTGACTTATGAATTTGTTTGAAAACCTAGCTTTACCTTTTATTCAAAGTTTTCTTTTATTTTTAATTGCTAAAATTATTTTAGATATTAAATATAATTCAAGGGATTATTTAATCATTTTGGCGATTATAATCCCTTCTGCTTTTTTGTATTACTTTTTTGGTAGTTTTCTATTATTATTTTTACTTATTAGTTGTGTAATATTTTTATATTTAAAAGTAAAATTATATTCTATTTTAGCTGTCCTAAGTAGTGCAATCTTAATGTTTTTAAGTAACTTTATAGGTTTTTTTATATCAATTTTCTTGCGATTCTATATTAGTAATACTATTTTAGTTGCTATTTCATATACTATAATTTTTTCATTTATTTCTATTATCCTAGGTTATTCTTTTAAATTTTTATTTAGAAGACTTAAAAAATCTTATTTAGCAATTAACAAAACTTATTTACTTGTTATTTCTATAGTATTAGTTTCATCATTTATGATACTTTCTACATATTCTCAAATACCTAAGAGTAATGGAACAACTTTAAAAGGTTATGCTTTAATTTTTATTAGTATACTTCTCTTTTTCGTCATTGTTATTATATTAATATCGATAAGCACATTAAGAGAAATACGTTATAAGCAAAGTTTAGAAGAAATTGAAACGTATTATGAATATACTCTACAAATAGAATCGATTAATAATGAAATGCGTAAGTTTAGACATGATTACGTCAATATCCTTACTACAATGTCAGAATACATAAGAGAAAATGATATGGATGGTTTAAAGACATATTTTAATGACAATATTGTTCCTATGAAAGATAACCTTCAAATGAACTCAATCAAAATTAATGGTACGGATAATTTAAAAGTGCGTGCTATTAAAGGATTGGTAACAACTAAAATTTTACAAGCTCAAGAAAAAAATATACCTATTAGTATTGAAGTGCCAGAGTTAATTGATCATATTGAGATGAATACGGTTGATTTAAGTCGTATCATTGGGATTATCATTGATAACGCTATTGAGGCTTCAGAAGAATTAGAAGATGCTTTAATTAGAATTGCATTCATCAATGTCGAAACATCAGTCATGTTTATTGTTATGAATAAATGTAAAGAAGATATGCCGAAAATTCACGAATTATTTCAAGATTCCTTTTCAACTAAAGGAGATAATAGAGGACTTGGTCTAACGACTTTAAAAGAAATTACTGATACTACTGAAAACGTGTTACTTGATACTACTATAGAAAATGGTTACTTCGTTCAAAAAGTAGAAATTATAAATCATATGCCATAAGGATGTGAGAAAATGAAAATATTCATTTGTGAAGACGATGTGAAACAACGCGAAAATATGGTTTCAATTATTAACAACTATATAATGATTGAAGAAAAACCCATGGAAATAGCGTTAGCGACAGATGATCCTTATGAAATTATTGAACAGTCAAAAGAAATGAATGATGTTGGATGTTATTTTTTAGATATACAATTGGAAGCTGATATTAACGGTATTAAACTTGGAAGTGAAATTCGAAAGTATGATCCTATTGGGAATATCATCTTTGTTACAAGTCATAGTGAACTCACTTACCTAACATTTGTCTATAAGGTATCTGCAATGGATTTTATTTTTAAAGATGATCCTAACCAACTTAAAACGAGAATAATAGATTGCATTGAAACTGCTCATACACGTTTAAAATTACTTTCAAAAGAAAGTAATGTTGAAACAATTGAATTAAAGCGTGGTAGCAATTCAATATATGTACAATATGATGATGTCATGTTCTTTGAATCGTCTACAAAATCCCATCGTTTAATTGCGCATCTTGATAACCGTCAGATTGAATTCTACGGAAATCTTAAAGAATTAGCGCAACTCGATGATCGTTTTTTCAGATGTCACAATAGTTTTGTTGTAAATCGTCATAATATCGATTCAGTCGATTCTAAAGAACGAATTGTAACTTTCAGAAATGGTGAGCATTGCTATGCCTCTGTACGTAATGTTAAAAAGATATAATATTAAAACCCCTTCATTTTAATATCTGAAGGGGTTTCTTAATCTCTTTTTTAAAGTTCTTCAATAATTTCTTCTAAACTTGGAATACTTTCAATAGCGCCATATTTAGTAGTTACTTTTGCAGCTACTAAATTACTAAATTTTAAAATTTCTTCTCCTTTTCCTTTAAATAGAGAAGTGATGTCTGTTAATTCTGTATTTAAAATTCTATTAATGACTGCACCAATAAACGCGTCTCCAGCACCAGTAGTGTCAACAGCTTCAACTTTATACCCTTGATGATGAATAATTGCCCCATCTTTTAAATAAGCTGTTGCTCCTTTGTCTCCTTGTGTATAGATAACTACTTCAACATTTCCTTTAAATAAAGATTGAATCGCTTTATGTTCATCACTTATTCCAGTAACAAATTCAATTTCTTCATCTGAAATTTTAATGATGTTTGCTTTTGGAAGAAATGACTGAATAGTCGCTTTACACGCTTCTGCGCTATCCCATAATGGTAATCTAACATTTGGATCAAACACTATCATCCCATGCGCCGCTTCAAATTTTTCAATCATAGCAAGATGTGCATTTTTCATATCACATTCAATTAAATCAACAGAACAAAAATGTAGAACATCTTGATTAGAAATATTGATTTCATCTAAATTCGAAGCATGATAAAGCATGTCAGCTGATGGTTTACGATAAAAAGAAAAATCTCGTTCTCCATTTTCTTTTAAACTGACAAAAGCGAGTGCAGTATTAGCTGTATTTGTTCGTTTAATATACGTTGTACCAACGCCTATTTTCTCTAACGTCTCTACAATAATATCTCCAAAAGCGTCACTACCTAGTTGTGTAACCATTTCTGTACTACTACCTAACTTTTTAGCCACACTTGCCACATTAGCAGGTGCCCCGCCAACTTGTCGACTAAATTGCGTTACATCTTTAAGTTCGATATTTGTTCTATTTGGAATAAAATCGATTAATGCTTCACCAATAGCGTATAACTTTCTCATTTATTTATCTCTACCTAAGTCATATTTAGTAAATTTTAAATAAACTTGACCTGTTTCTGTAGATGTGCGAATTGCTGTAGCATTTTCATCAGGAAAAATTCTTGACGTTAAGACACGCTCTCCATCATTACAAAAAATTTCAATGCTTGAAGTATCCACAAAGATTTGTAATTGCTTTAATGGCGAATCTAAATATGTAGATCTTGTCACACCTTCAACATTACTAGGTAAGGCACCGCTTTCTGATCGATCTAATGTAATTTTTTGCTCCCTAGTATTATAAGAAATTAACGTTGAATGTAACTTAGATGCTCTTAATTCAAAATATATTTCTGTTGCTTCATTTTCTAAAATATCAATAATAAGTTCATATTGCGTACCTTCATAAGGATTAAGTGTTGTATTATATTTGTTAGCATAACCTAATGCTGTTTCTTTATTTTGACGTAACGTCTCTAGCGCTTTCAAAGGACGTTGACGTAACCGTCCTTCTTCGATTGTTAACTCTCTAGGTATCGTTAAACAATGTGCCCAATCTTCTTCATCTGTAGGATATTGAGTATCTGGTAATCCCATCCACCCAATTAAAATACGCTTACCATATTCATCTATAAATGTTTGTGGCGCATAAAAATCAAAACCATTATCAAGCTCCATAAATGTATCATGTTTGAATTCTAATGTATCGAAATTTAAATGACCAATTAGATATCCAGATTGGTAAATATTTCTATATTTTTCATCTTTTGCATCAATACCTTGAGGACTAAAAATAATGACATCTTGTCCATTTAAGCTAAAATAGTCTGGACATTCCCACATATAGCCAAAATCTTCTAGTTCGGTTGTAATTTCTCCAATATATTCCCAATGGTCAATCTGTCGATTTATCATTTTGTACAAAAGTAAACGTCCTAATTCTTGTTGAGTTTGGACGCCTAATATTGCATAATATTCTTCATGATGTTTAAATACTTTTGGATCTCTAAAATGACTTGTATATCCTTCAGGTTGTTGAGAAATCACAGGCTTATTTAATTTTTCGATTGAACCATCTTGTTTTACTTTTGCAATCATTTGACTCGAATATCTTTTCCATTCTTCATCTCGATGATTACCTGTATACATGTAATATAAGTTTCCTTCAAATTCAAAAGCACTTCCACTGTATACCCCATGACTATCATAAATCGTATCAGGTTTTAATATAGGACCATTGGATTCAAATGTCACTAAATCTTTACTAGTATAATTAAACCAATATTTCAGTCCATGCACAGCACCCAATGGAAACCACTGGTGAGATACGTAGTATGTCCCATTGTAAAACATCAATCCATTAGGATCATTTAATAAACCTGTTTCTGGTTGAATATGAAAGTGTTGACGATAGCTTGATTGTTCTATTCGATGCTTTAACGCTTCTAATTCATCTTTGTTCACATCTTCAATACGACGATAGCGTTGTTCTCTTGACCACTCAGTCATATTAGTCCTCCTAAATCATTAGTATTAATTTTATCACTTAATATCGTAACGGTAATTAGTCTTAAGCCTTTACAATCCATGATTTAAAAAGCGGGACATTGTACTTTCAATACTCCCGCAAACTTTGCAATATCTGATATATCTTTTTCAATAGATTAATCATCTAAATTAATATCAATATAATATTAATTTTATCATATCGTGATTATCTTCAAATACTGTTTTACTAACGAAATTTTAACATTTTAAATATATATCAATACCTTTTATATAATTTATTTAATTCTCCATAAAAATATGCCTTTTCACCATGTACAAGTTGATCTAAACCTGTCATATCTTCTTCAACAGTTGTAGCAAGGGACATAAAAATTGATAATGTCTTTCCAATAATAAAAGTTATAACAACCGAGTAAATGACTACTACTATAACTGCAATACATTGTATCCATATAGTATGTAAATGACCAGTATAGATTAATCCATCTAATATATCTTTATTAACTTTATGTGATTGAAATACACCAGTCAATATTGCACCAATTACACCTCCAACACCATAAATACCAAAGGCATCAAGTGTATCATTATATCTTAATTTTTCTTTTATAGAATTAACCACAAAATAACATGCTATATCACCAATCATAGAGATAATGTATGCACTTAAGTAGTTTACAAATCCAGCTGCTGGTGTAATGGTTACGAGTCCTGACAGTACACCTGATAATAAACCGAGTAGACTTAACTTTTTATTAGAAAAGTATTCAAGAATTAACCAACTAAATGCTCCTCCGCTTGCAGCAATGATAGTATTTACAAATGACATTACTGCTATATCATTTAAAGTAAACGCACTCCCTGTATTAAAACCGTACCATCCCATCCAAACAAAAATACCACCTATAAGTGTAATAAGTAAATTATTCGGCTGTAGTTTCTCTACTTTTTTTCCATGACCTATCATTATCGCTAATACTAATCCTGACACTCCTGATGTAATATGTACTACAGTACCTCCAGCATAATCTAAAGCATCAAGTTGTTGAATCCAACCACCGCCCCATACCCAATGGGCTACGGGGCTGTAAATCATAATTACCCATATAAATATAAAAATAGTAAAAGGAATAAATCTCATTCGCTCAGCAATTGAACCTGATAAAATGGAAACCGCAATAGTACAAAACATCATCTGAAATAACATAAATAAAACAAACGGAATATGTGGACTAAATTGAACATTCGTATTAAATCCTACATGTTGCAAACCAATAAAATCAAAATTACCTATCCAATCATTTCCATGACCAAAACTAAGAGAAAACCCAATGATCACCCATGTAAACGTAACAATAATGATAGCGACCATACTTTGCATCACTGTATTTAAAACATTTTTAGATTGAACTAAACCTCCATAAAATAAACTCAATCCTGGTGTCATTAACCAAACTAATAAAATACATAAAAATAAAAAAATTGTGTCATCCATCTTCATTTTTACCACTTCCTTAAAAACATCATATTAATAGTTTTTAAGAATAGCAAAAACACGTAAGATTAAATGACACAATTTGTTATATTACATTACATTTATAAAGAAAAACTTAAGCTTTTTGAACTGTGATTGTCCATGAAGCATCATCAAGTTGTTCATAGTTTGTTACAGGATACCCTTGTTCCGCTGCCCAGTTTGGAATTGCTTCAGTTGCTTGAGTACAATCAAAGTCTATTTTTAATTCGTCACCATTTTTTAATGTTTCCATTTTCTTTTGTGCTTCAATAAGTGGAAATGGACATACCATTCCAACAGTTCCTAATTCGTATAACATATTCAGTCCTCCAATAATTAAGTTGTTTGAGTTTGTTTAGATATTTGAGTAGATTGAGCTGTTTGTTTTTGAATTTGTTTCATCGGTCTTACGAAAATAAAGTAACTCATAAACCATGTACCTAATATCATCGATACTAAAGCAATCCAACCTTGCCAACTTAGTGTTGCAGTCGCCACTAATCCATTACCAATGGAACAACCCCCAGCAACCGAAGCACCAAATCCCATGCATATACCACCAATAGCACTATTTCTAATAGTTATTTTATCTGGTAAACGCCATTTAAATTCTTTTGCTCCTCTAGCAGCAATATATGATCCGATAAATATACCTAATACTAAAAAAACGCCCCAATCGATAAATTTTAAATCTCCGCTCATTAAGAATTGAACAATATGTGCTGATGGAGTAGTGATACCTAATCCATCTTCCCGTCCAGTAGAATAACTCATAGGCCATGCTAATAAAGCAATCAATCCTACAATAATTCCAGCTACAAATGGATGATAGCGCTTTTCAAATAAATAATGTCGTATTCCTGAATATCTTTGCTTTAATTTGGGTACAGCAATTTTTGGTTTTGGTTTACGCAATGTACGTATCACTAAGAATAGTGTTACTACTGTTAATATAATAACTAATATCCAACTTGGTATGCCTGTCGTTTGTGACATACTAGCATTTACATTCGTTGGTTTATTAATTGTATTCATTAAAGGTAATAGAATTCCAGCTTTAGTAATTGTTGCTGATAAAGCATACATAATTAAAGCAACCCAACTACCAATTAATCCTTCTCCAGCTCGATACCATGTGCCAGTTGCACATCCTCCAGCTAATACTATACCAATACCAAACACAAATGAACCAATAATCGTACCTATTACCGGAAATGTTTGATAAGAAATTGTTAATACATCAAAACCAGTTAAAACTAGTAAGCCTATACTTTGTACTGTAATTGCAACTAACAAAGCATAAAACATTTTATTATTTTTTTGAACATACATATCTCTAAATCCGCCAGTAAGACAAAAACGTGTACGTTGCATGACAAAACCTAATAATAGGCCAACGATTAATCCACTAATAATCATCCAAATCAAATAAAACACCCTTTTCCGATTGATTTACTAAGGTATTATAATTGATTTACTAACCTATTTCAATATTTTCCATTGAATTAATATATTTATAAAAAAAGCTATAATGCAAATGCATTTTAGCTTTAAAAAATAATTTAATATTAATTTGAAGAGTTTTTCATAAAGAATAATAGTGATTGTAATTCGATACCTAAATCGATATGATGAACTTGAACATCATTTGGTACATCAATTCTAGCAGGAGTAAAGTTTAAGATACCTTTTACATCTGCCTTAATAAGTCGATCTGAAACAGATTGTGCCACACTTCCTGGTGTAGTAAGAATCACTACATTAATATTCTGTTTTTGAAGTTCAGATGAAATATCATCAATATGCTTTACTGTCACTTTTCCAACTTTTGTACCAACAATATCTTTATCAATATCAAATGCAGCTGTAATTGTCATTTCATCATGTATTGAAAAATTGTAAGTAAGTAATGCACGTCCTAAATTCCCTACGCCAACAATAGCAATGTGAATATTATTACTATCGCTAATCTCCATTTTAAAGAATTCTAAAAGACTCTCAACGTTATAGCCATAGCCTTTCTTACCTAACTCACCAAAATAAGAAAAATCTCTTCTTATCGTAGCTGATTCAATATCTAAAGCCTCACTAATTGTTTTAGAACTCACACGATCAATACCTTTAATTTTTAATGAATTAACAAATCGATAATATAAAGGTAAACGTTTTAATGTAGCGCGAGGTATTTTTGATTGATTTTGAGGCATATGCAATGTCCCCCTTTTGTTTGAACTTTTTAATCTATATATTCAAACTAACTAGAGTGCAATTAGTTATTTTAGTGAAATATATATAATGCCTATTATGGATACTGCAATATTATACCGTAACCTATTTCAAAAATAAATATCTTAGTTTCCTAAGCATACCTTATATTGTAAAATGATATAATAATGTCAAATTTAAAGTTAAATAAATGTGATTGTTACATAGATAGAAAGGTGAAACTTGAATGATACTTTTACAATTAAATGATATTTCAAAATCGTTTGATGGTGAAGATATATTTAATCATGTTAATTTTGAAGTTAAAACTGGAGAACGTATTGGCGTAGTAGGAAGAAATGGCGCTGGAAAGTCAACGTTAATGAAGATTATTGCAGGTGTTGAAGATTATGACAGTGGCCATATTTCAAAAATCAAGAATTTACGCATTGGTTATTTAACTCAACAAATGACACTTGATTCTTCTCTTACTGTAATTGAAGAAATGTCAAAACCATTTGAACATATTAAGCATATGGAAACGCTTATTAATGATGAAACTGATTGGTTAGCCACTCACGTTGATAGTTATGATTCAGAAGATTATAAACAACATATGGAGCGTTATGAGTCATTATCTAATCAATTTGAACAACTTGAAGGTTATCAATATGAAAGTAAAATCAAAACAGTGTTACATGGTTTAAACTTTACTGAAGAAGAATTTGATAAACCCATTAATGATTTTAGTGGCGGACAAAAAACACGTTTATCTTTAGCACAGATGCTTTTAAGTGAACCAGATTTATTATTATTAGATGAACCTACAAACCATCTCGACTTGGAAACAACTAAGTGGTTAGAAGATTATTTAAAATATTTTAAAGGTGCAATCATCATTATTAGTCATGACAGATACTTCTTAGATAAAATTGTAACTCAAATATATGACGTTGCTCTAGGAGATGTGAAACGTTACGTAGGTAATTATGAGCAATTTATTACTCAACGTGATAAATACTATGAATTGAGAATGCAAGAGTATGAAAAACAACAAGAAGAAATTAAACGTCTTGAAACTTTCGTGGAAAAAAATATTACTCGAGCTTCAACAAGTGGCATGGCTAAAAGTCGTCGAAAAACATTAGAAAAAATGGAACGTATCGATAAGCCAATGATGGATGCTAAAAGTGCTAATATTCAGTTTGGGTTTGATAGAAATACTGGCAATGATGTGATGCATATCCGTAATCTAGAAGTAGGTTATCAATCCCCTATCACTGCTCCTATTAATATTGAAGTTACAAAAGGAGACCATATTGCTATTATTGGGCCTAATGGAGTTGGAAAGACTACACTGATCAAAACAATTGCAAATCGTCAAAAAGCATTAGGTGGAGACATTACTTATGGTGCTAATTTAAACATAGGATATTACGATCAAAAACAAGCAGAATTCAAGTCTAATAAAACAATATTAGATTATGTTTGGGATCAATATCCTATGATGAATGAAAAAGATGTCCGCGCTGTTTTAGGACGATTTTTATTCGTTCAAGATGACGTCAAAAAAGTTATTAATGATTTATCAGGGGGCGAAAAAGCACGTTTGCAATTAGCTTTACTTATGTTACAACGTGATAACGTTTTGATCCTCGATGAACCTACTAACCATCTTGATATAGATTCTAAAGAAATGTTAGAACAAGCGTTAAAAGATTTTGAAGGTACAATTTTATTTGTTTCTCATGATCGATATTTTATTAATCAACTGGCAAATAAAGTATTCGATTTAAATAAAGATGGTGGTCAACTGTATTTAGGTGACTATCAATATTTTATTGAAAAAACAGAAGAAGCTTCTGCGTTAAAGGAATTTGAAGCGGAAAACAATAAAAATAAAACGCTTGATTTAGAAGATACCGATTCGTCAATAACTAATACGTATGCTTCTCAAAAACAATATAAGAGAGAATTACGAAAAATTGAGCGTCAAATTGAGCAATGTGAAGAACAAATCGAAAAATATGAAGAACAAATTACTCAAATTGATCAACAATTGACTCAGCCTGATATTTTTAATGATCCTATTAAGGCAAATGAACTTGCTGAACAGAAATTAAGCACCGAACAACAATTAGAAAACGTTATGGCTGAATGGGAAGAATTGCAAGAAAAAATTTAATATATCTAAGATAAACTAGTAAAAGTATCAAATTTTTACTAGTTTTTTATTTATTTCATTCACAATTTTATAAACAATGAAAATACTGATATCTCAATTATCCACTAACTTATCCTAGTTATCCACAACGTGAGCGATAATCATTCACATAACTTTTACACAACATTTAAACGATATTCACATCTTTACCCCCTTTTTATCCACAGGATATTAACTGTTTGTTGATAAGTACACACGTTCTCTATTGACATATAATATAAGTCAATACATTCATCTATTTAAAAAAAGTAATTGAAACTTATTAGATTTTAAGTTCAATTACTTTTTACTTTATTATTCAACTGTTACATCTTCAATATCTATATTATTTTTTCCATTTAAGTCTAGAGATGAAGTTATGCCAGCTTTATAGTAATAATATCCAGCAGCTCCAATCATAGCAGCATTATCTGTACATAACTTTGAATTAGGTATTGACAGTTTAATGTTATTTTCTTTACACAAATGATTTAATCGTTCTCTTAATCCTTTATTACTAGCTACTCCGCCAGCTACAATAAGGTGTTCAACATTATAAGCTTTACAAGCATTAATAGCTTTTGTACTTAATACATCGACAACACTATTTTGGAAACTGGTAGCAACATCTTCTTTTTTTATATCTTCATTTTTTTGTCGTTGATTGTGTAACTTATTAATCACTGCACTTTTTAATCCACTAAAACTAAAATCATAACTATCTTTTTCAAGCCATACTCTAGGAAACTGGTATGTGTCCTTCCCTTCCAAAGCAAGTGCATCTATAGCTGGACCTCCTGGATATGGTAAATCAATTGTTCTTGCTACCTTATCATAAGCCTCTCCTACAGCATCATCTCGTGTTTCACCAATTACTTCAAAATTTAAATGTGATTTCATATAAACGAGTTCTGTATGTCCACCCGAAACGATTAATGCTATTAAAGGAAAAGTTAACGGTTCTTCAAGATGATTAGCATAAATATGCCCTGCAATATGATGAACAGGAATAACTGGCTTATTATAAGCAAATGCTAAAGCTTTTGCTGCATTAATTCCTATTAGAAGTGCCCCTATTAATCCAGGGCCTTGTGTAACAGCTACGGCATCGATATCTTCCATAGTAGCATTAGCTGAAGATAACGCTTCATCAATTGTAGTTGTAATTCCCTCTACATGGTGTCTACTTGCAACTTCAGGGACTACTCCCCCGAAACGTTTATGACTTTCTATTTGACTAAGTACAATATTAGATAGAATCGTATTTCCATTTTTTATAACACTTACACTTGTTTCGTCACAGCTTGTTTCAACCGCTAATATTAATATATCTCTACTCATTTAAATTCACCCACATCACTAATGCATCCTCGCCTTCTCCATAGTAATTTTTTCTTTTACCGCCATATTGAAACCCTAATTTTTTATATACATGTTGAGCTATCACATTCGTAATTCTCACTTCTAAACTCATCACATCACAAGTATGCCTAGCATAGTCCATCACATAATTAAGTAATAGCTGACCTAATCCATAGTCTCTGAATGATTCTTTGATTGCTATTGTTGTAATTTGAGCTTGATCAATTACTATCCATAATCCTAAATATCCAATAATTTCTTCTTGAAAAATAACAACAAAATACTTTGCGAAGTTATTTTCATTTAATTCATGATAAAATGCATCGATGGTCCATGAACTATCGTTGAAGCTTTCTCTCTCAATATCGAAAACACTTGGTACATCATCGACTTGCATCGCTCTAATGGTTAACTGTTCTTCTGTTGGTTTAACCAATTACGTTCCGCCTCTGACAATTTTATATAATTTGGTACAAACGTATGAATGTTCTCAGATTGATGAATCAAGTGTTTCATGACAGTTGCATTAGGCAGTTTAGTCTCAATATCTCCATGTAGTAATTCAGATAATTTTTCCGTATCCTCTCCTACAAACACATAAGGTTGATTTAAATCATTGAGTTTTTTATGCAACGCTTCTAAAGAAATATATTGGTCATTTTCAATTGTATTTAATTGATTGTTTTCATATTGATATAATCCTGTGTATACCGCTTCTCGACGAGCATCAAATATGGGTACAATAACTCTTTTATCATTCGTATCTATGGTAGCCGCTAATGCTTTTAATGATGATACACCATATAATTTAGTGTTCAAAGCATAGGCTAATGTTTTCGCTACAGTAACGCCTATTCTCACTCCTGTATAAGAGCCAGGCCCTTTTGCCACAACAATCCCATCTATTTCTTGTTTTTTTAAATTCGATTCATTAAATAAGGATTGAATACCAGGCATAAGTTGGCTCGAATGATCTTTTTTACTATTTGTTGTTTTTATTGCTAAAACCTCATCATCGTTCATCAAAGCAATTGACATGGGTTGATTTGAAGTATCAATTAATAGTAAGTTCATTGTCTATCTCTTCCTTTATTTTAGTATAATGATAGCCTTTTGCTTCTATATTAATTTGTCGTTGATTTTCATTTATAGTCGTAATATTAATCACTAAATACTCTTTCGGAAGGAATTCCTGTATAAATTGACTCCATTCAATTATTGTAACAGCGTCATCTTCAAAGTATTCATTAAATCCTAAATCTTCATCTGAATCTTCTAAGCGATAACAGTCCATATGATGGAGTTTTAACTCCTTACCTTGGTATGATTTTATGATATTAAACGTTGGAGAATTAATATTACGCTTTACTCCTAGATATTTACCTATAAATTGAGTCAACGTTGTTTTACCAGCACCTAAATCTCCATTCAATAAAATGACATCTTTTGAACCAACATACTTCGTTAAAATTTCAGCAAAATGTTCCATCTCATCTAAATTTTTGATAGGTATCATGTATTGTTCTCTCCTCATGTTTATTTTACACTTCGTTATTGCATCTAAAATTAACTTAATAATTGTAACAAACTTTACTAAAAATTTCTCATTAATAAAACATAAATCATTTATCTAAATTGTTAGAAAATTCTAAAAAGAGTGTTGACTTTAATATTCGTTTAGTGTAAATTTAATTTATCAAATTTTTAAACAATTCTAACTATTCAAATAATCTTCCATTCAAGAAAGGAGTATAATACCATGCAATCATTTACATATTCACTGTCACCACTAGAAAATTTAATTATTTTATTATACTCTTCAGGGCTGGAACTTTAGTAGCTTAATTTACTAAATGTTTAAGTCCTATTTCTCATTGAATGGGACTTAAAAACGTCCCAACTTTATTGGGGCGTTTTTTTATTTTAATAATTAGTAATTTATGGGGGAATGAATAAATGAGAAGTGACATGATAAAAAAAGGTGATCACCAAGCACCAGCAAGAAGCCTATTACACGCGACAGGAGCACTTAAAAGTCCTACTGACATGAATAAGCCTTTTGTAGCAGTTTGTAATTCATATATCGATATCGTTCCTGGACATGTTCATTTAAGAGAATTAGCAGATATTGCAAAAGAAGCGATTCGTGAAGCAGGTGCAATTCCTTTTGAATTTAATACAATCGGCGTCGATGATGGAATAGCAATGGGACATATTGGTATGAGGTATTCCTTACCGTCACGTGAAATTATTGCAGATGCGGCTGAAACTGTTATCAATGCTCATTGGTTTGATGGTGTATTTTATATTCCTAACTGTGACAAAATTACACCTGGAATGTTATTAGCAGCTGTCAGAACGAATGTCCCTGCTATCTTTTGTTCGGGTGGTCCAATGAAAGCTGGTTTATCTACTCAGGGAAAAGCTTTAACTTTATCATCTATGTTCGAAGCAGTCGGAGCTTTTAAAGAAGGTTCAATTACTAAAGAAGAATTTTTAGATATGGAACAAAATGCTTGTCCAACATGTGGATCATGTGCAGGAATGTTCACAGCAAATTCTATGAACTGTTTAATGGAAGTCTTAGGATTAGCACTTCCCTATAACGGTACAGCTTTAGCAGTAAGCAAACAACGTCGTGAAATGATTAGACAAGCAGCATTCCAATTGGTAGAAAATATCAAGAATGACATTAAACCTCGTGATATTGTTACGAAAGAAGCAATTGATGATGCATTTGCTTTAGATATGGCAATGGGTGGTTCAACAAATACTGTACTTCATACATTAGCAATTGCTAATGAAGCTGGAATTGAATATGACTTAGAAAGAATTAATGAAATTGCTAAAAAAACACCTTATTTATCTAAAATTGCACCAAGTTCTTCTTATTCTATGCATGATGTTCATGAAGCTGGTGGATGTCCAGCAATCATTAATGAATTAATGAAAAAAGAAGGAACCCTACATCCTGATCGACTAACAGTCACTGGTAAAACATTAAGAGAAAATAACCAAGGTAAAGAGATTAAAAACTTCGATGTTATTCATTCTTTAGATGCTCCATATGATAAAGAAGGTGGATTGTCCGTCTTATTCGGTAATATTGCTCCTAAAGGTGCAGTAATTAAAGTTGGTGGTGTTGATCCTTCAATTAAAGTATTTAAAGGAAAAGCAATTTGCTTTGATTCACACGATGCAGCTGTAGAAGCAATTGATAATAAAACAGTTCGTGAAGGTCATGTAGTTGTCATTCGATATGAAGGACCTAAAGGAGGTCCGGGTATGCCAGAAATGTTAGCTCCTACATCATCTATCGTCGGAAGAGGTTTAGGAAAAGATGTTGCTTTAATTACGGATGGTCGTTTTTCTGGAGCCACTCGTGGTATCGCTGTAGGTCATATTTCTCCAGAAGCAGCCTCAGGAGGTCCTATCGGTCTGATTAGAGATGGTGATGAAATTACTATTGACTTAGTAAACCGAACTTTAGATGTTAATCAGCCTCAAAAAGAATTGTATAAACGTAAAGAAGAACTTGAGCCTTTTAAAGCTAAAGTAAAAACAGGTTATCTTGCAAGATACACTGCTTTAGTAACCAGTGCAAATACAGGTGGTATTATGCAAGTACCAGAAAATCTTATTTAAATTTAAGGAGTGATAAATATGTCAAAAACAAAGGAAAGTAATAAACAAACCGAAACACTTACAACTCGAAGTGGTTCTGACTTATTAGTAGAAGCACTTGTACACGAAGATGTTGATTTCATTTTTGGATACCCAGGTGGTGCAGTTTTACCATTATACGATACATTTTATGATGAAAAAATTAAACATATTCTTGCACGTCATGAACAAGGTGCTACCCATGCCGCTGAAGGATACGCACGTGTTTCAGGTAAACCAGGTGTCGTCGTCGTAACAAGTGGACCTGGAGCTACAAATGCTATCACTGGTATTACTGATGCTTATTGTGATTCTCTACCCTTAGTCGTGTTTACAGGACAAGTGGCAACCCCTGGTATTGGTAAAGATGCATTCCAAGAAGCTGATTTATTATCAATGACGACACCAATTACAAAAGCTAATTATCAAGTTAAACATGTAGATGATATCCCTAGAATTGTTCACGAAGCATTCTATTTAGCAAATACTGGACGTAAAGGACCTGTAGTTATTGATTTCCCAAAAGATATGGGTGTTTTAACTTCTTCAGCTCCACTTGAAGAAGAAGTTCATTTACCTTCATATCAAGTAACTGAAAATCCAAATAAAGAAGATATCCAACAACTTTCTCAATATTTAAATCATGCAAAAAAACCTGTTGTTTTAGCTGGAGCAGGTATCAATCACTCAAAATCAAATGCTTTATTAACTGAATTTGTTACTCAACATCAAATTCCAGTCGTTACAACTTTATTAGGTCTAGGTGCTATTCCATATGAAAATCCTCTTTTCCTTGGTATGGGCGGTATGCATGGTTCTTATGCAAGTAACATGGCACTCACTGAATGTGACTTACTCATTAATTTAGGTAGTCGATTTGATGATCGTTTGGCTAGTAATCCTAACGAATTCGCACCAAACGCTAAAGTGGTACACATTGATATTGATGAATCAGAAATTAACAAAGTAATTCCTACAACACTCGGAATTGTTGCAGATTGTAAAAAAGTATTAGAAGCATTAGTTATTGAATATCAAAGTCATGCTACATACAAAGAATGGGTAGACCATTGTTTAGATAATAAATCAAAACATCCATTTAAATACAAAAAAGCTAATGATACATTTTGTCGTCCACAAGAAGCCATAGAATATATTGGTAAAATCACAAACGGTGAAGCCATCGTCACTACAGATGTAGGTCAGCATCAAATGTGGTCAGCACAATTTTATCCTTTTAAACATCATAGTCAATGGGTTACAAGTGGTGGATTAGGAACAATGGGATTCGGTATTCCTTCAGCAATTGGTGCACAACTCGCAGCTCCAGATAAAACAGTTATTTGTTTTGTAGGTGATGGTGGATTCCAAATGACCAATCAAGAGATGGCGTTATTACCTGAATATCATCTAAATGTAAAAATTGTTTTAATTAACAACGGTACATTAGGAATGGTAAAACAATGGCAAGATAAATTCTTTAATCAACGTTTTTCACATTCTGTTTTCAATGATCAACCAGATTTTATTAAAATGGCTGAAGCTTACGGTGTTAAAAGCTTCTTAATCGATCACCCTAATAAATTAAAATCGCAATTAGATGAAGCTTTCAGTTATGAAGGTCCTGCTTTAATTGAAGTAAGAATTTCTCCAGCGGAACCTGTAAATCCTATGATCCCTAGTGGTAAAGCTAATCATGAAATGGAGGGACTAGAATGAACCGAACTTTAAAATTAAAAGTAGTTGACCAAGTCAGTACGTTAAATCGAATCACAAGTGCTTTTGTAAGATTACAGTACAATATCAATGAATTATATGTAAAACCTGCTAGTGAGTATGGCATATCTGATATGACAATCAAAGTTCATATTGAGGATGAAGATGTTTATCGAATTTTAATTACTAAATTAAAAAAACAAGTCAGTGTTATTAATGTTGAAGATGTGAATGATTAATTCTTAGATGATGCGCTAGCATTTTACATCAATTATCATATTGAATGTCTAACATCATGAAGTTAATTATCACCTTTTTAATATTCGGAATTTTCAAAATTTTTTAGCTAATGGAGGAAAGTATTATGACAAAAGTTTATTATGATCAATCAATAGAAAAAGATGCACTACAAGGTAAAAAAATCGCTATTATCGGTTATGGTTCTCAAGGCCATGCACATGCTCAAAACCTTAAAGATAACAGTTACGATGTAAGAGTTGGTATTCGTCCAAGTAATTCATTTAATAAAGCTAAAGAAGATGGATTAGATGTTTATCCAGTGGCTGAAGCAGTAAAACAAGCAGACGTTATTATGGTATTACTTCCTGATGAAATTCAAGGTAATGTATATAAAAATGAAATTGCTCCAAATTTAGAAGCTGGCAATGCATTAGCTTTTGCACATGGATTTAATATCCATTTTAACGTTATCGAACCACCTAAAGATGTTGATGTCTTCTTAGTAGCACCTAAAGGTCCTGGTCATCTAGTAAGACGTACATTTGTTGAAGGTTCAGCTGTGCCAGCATTATTTGGTGTTCAACAAGATGCTACAGGTCATGCACGTGATATTGCTTTAAGTTATGCAAAAGGTATTGGTGCTACACGTGCTGGTGTTATTGAAACAACATTTAAAGAAGAAACTGAAACTGACTTATTCGGTGAACAAGCTGTACTTTGTGGAGGAATTCATAAACTGATTCAAAGTGGTTTTGAGACATTAGTGGAAGCTGGATATCAAAAAGAATTAGCATATTTTGAAGTACTACACGAAATGAAACTTATCGTTGATTTAATGTATGAAGGCGGTATGGAAAATGTACGTTATTCAATTTCAAATACTGCTGAATTTGGTGACTACGTATCTGGTCCACGTGTCATTACTCCAGATGTTAAAGACAATATGAAAGAAGTACTTAAAGACATTCAAAATGGTAATTTCGCTAATCGTTTTGTTAAAGATAACGAAAATGGATTTAAGGAATTTTATGAATTACGTGAGCAACAACATGGGCATGAAATTGAAGCAGTGGGTCGTGAACTAAGAAAAATGATGCCATTTATTAAATCTAAAAGTATTCAAAAATAAAATGTAAGGAGATGATAAAAATGGAAAGCCATATTCAAATATTTGATACAACGTTAAGGGATGGAGAGCAAACACCTGGTGTGAATTTTTCATTTGATGAACGTTTAAGTATTGCTAAGCAACTTGAAAAATGGGGAGTCGATGTTATTGAAGCAGGCTTCCCCGCTTCAAGTACTGGAAGTTTTAAATCTGTAGAAGCAATCTCTAAAACATTAACTACCACTGCAGTGTGTGGATTAGCAAGATGTAAAAAATCTGATATTGATGCTGTATATGAAGCAACAAAATGTGCTGCTAAACCACGTGTTCATGTATTTATTGCTACTTCCCCTATTCATTTAGAGCATAAGCTAAAAATGACTCAAGAAGAAGTCTTAGAATCAATTAAAGAACATGTCAGTTATGCTAAATCATTATTCGATGTAGTACAGTTCTCACCAGAAGATGCATCAAGAACAGATCAATCATTCCTTATAAAATCTGTTCAAACAGCTGTTGATGCTGGAGCTACAATAATCAATATTCCAGATACTGTGGGATATAGCTATCCAAGTGAATATGGTGCCATTTTTAAATCTCTTATTACAAATGTTAAATCAGAAAAAGAAATTATTTATAGTGCACATTGTCATGATGATTTGGGTATGGCAGTAGCAAATAGCTTAGCTGCAATTGAAAATGGTGCGAAACGCATTGAAGGTACTGTAAATGGTATTGGTGAACGCGCAGGTAATACTGCATTAGAAGAAATTGCACTAGCACTATACGTTCGCAAAGATCATTATGGTATTGAAACAAAATTAAAATTAGAGCAAACTAAATTGACTTCAGATTTAATTTCTAGATATGCAGGCATTCGAGTTCCAAGAAATAAAGCAATTGTTGGTCGAAATGCTTTCAGTCATGAATCAGGTATTCATCAAGATGGTGTTCTTAAAAATCCTGAAACGTACGAAATCATGACACCTCAACTTGTTGGAATAAGTAAAAACGAATTACCTTTAGGCAAACTTTCTGGTAAACATGCTTTTGCTGAAAAACTTAAAACGTTAGGTTATGACATTGAACCTAAACAACAAATCGAGTTATTCAAACAATTTAAAGCAGTAGCAGATAAGAAAAAGTCAGTATCTGACCGAGATATTCATGCGATGATTCAAGGTTCTGAACATGAACAAAATGCAATGTATCAAGTAGAAAATTTGCAATTACAATATGTTTCAAATGGTCTACAAAGTGCAGTTGTTGTCATTAAAGATAAAAAAGGTCATATTTATCAAGACTCGAGTATTGGTACAGGATCAATTGTTGCAATTTACAACGCTGTTGATCGTATTTTTAAAAAGGATAGTAAACTAATCGATTATAGAATTGATTCAGTTACTGAAGGTACAGATGCACAAGCTGAGGTTCATGTTGAGCTTGTTATTGAAAATCAACATGTTAATGGTATAGGTATCGATCATGATATACTTCAAGCTTCTTGTAAAGCATATGTAGATGCTCATGCTAAATATATTGCCCAAAGTTTAGAGAAAGTAGGTAATAAATAATGACATATAAAATTGTTGCTTTACCCGGAGATGGTATCGGGCCTGAAATTTTAAATGGAAGTTTAGAGCTATTAGAAATAATAAGTAAGAAATACAATTTCACTTATAATTTAAAAAGTTATGATTTTGGAGGAGCCGCCATTGATATACATGGCACTCCCCTTCCTAATGAAACACTCTCTGCCTGTCAAGAAGCAGATGCGATTTTATTAGGAGCAGTTGGAGGACCAAAATGGACAGATCCTAATAATCGTCCAGAGCAAGGATTATTAGCATTACGTAAAAAGTTAGGCTTATTTGCTAATATTCGTCCTACTAAAGTGACTGAAGGTATCAGTCAATTTTCACCTTTAAAAGAAGCGCGTGTTAAACATACAGACTTAGTTATAGTTCGTGAATTAACGAGTGGCATTTATTTTGGTGAACCTAGACATATTAATCATTCTGAAGCATTAGATTCTCTCACTTATACTAAAGCTGAAATAGAACGTATTGCTAAGGTTGCATTTGAATTAGCACGTACTCGTAATAAAAAAGTAACTTCTGTAGATAAAGAGAATGTCCTTGCTTCAAGTAAACTTTGGAGAAAAACTGTTACTGAAGTAAGCAAGTCTTATCCGGACATCGAATTAAATCATTTACTCGTTGATGCGTGTAGTATGCATTTAATTACTCACCCTTCACAATTCGACGTCATTGTTACTGAAAATCTCTTTGGTGATATTTTAAGTGATGAAGCTTCAGTAATACCTGGTTCACTCGGTTTATCCCCTTCAGCAAGTTTTAGTGAACACGGTACTAGACTTTATGAACCTATTCATGGTTCAGCGCCTGACATTGCTAATCAAAATCTTGCTAATCCATTTGGAATGGTATTGTCACTAGCAATGTGTTTAAGAGAAAGTTTAAATCAAAGTGTAGCAGCAGAAGAATTAGAACATGCTGTATATCATTTAATTAAAGTTGGTAAAACAACAAAAGATCTTGGAGGACACTATAAAACTTCAGAAATCTTTAAGTTACTAAAAAAAGCTATCAATAAAGGGAGGTACATAAATAATGGCTCAAACATTATTTGATAAAGTTTGGAATAAACATGTCTTAACTGGTAAAGAAGGCGAACCTCAACTCTTATACATAGATTTACATCTTATACATGAAGTGACCTCTCCTCAAGCTTTTGAAGGATTAAGACTTCAAAAAAGACAACTTAGACGTCCAGATTTAACCTTTGCAACTCTTGATCATAATGTACCCACAATCGACATATTTAATATTAGAGATGAAATTGCTAATAAACAGATTACGACTTTACAGAAAAATGCCAAAGATTTTGGGGTACATATTTTTGATATGGGTTCAGATGAGCAAGGTATCGTTCATATGGTAGGCCCTGAAACTGGATTAACACAACCAAGTAAGACGATCGTATGTGGTGACTCACATACAGCAACTCACGGGGCATTTGGTGCCATTGCTTTTGGCATTGGAACAAGTGAAGTAGAACATGTTTTTGCAACTCAAACATTATGGCAAACAAAACCTAAAAATCTTAAAATTGAAGTTTCAGGTAAATTACAACCTGGTGTGTATGCAAAAGATATTATTTTACATTTAATTAATCAACATGGTGTAGATTTCGGAACAGGCTATGCACTTGAGTTTACTGGAGAAACAATTCAATCACTATCCATGGAGGGGCGAATGACAATTTGTAACATGGCAATTGAAGGTGGAGCTAAATACGGTATTATTCAACCCGATGAAACTACATTTAAATACATCAAAGGTCGACCATATGCACAAAACTTTAATCAATCTATTGGAGAATGGCAGAAACTATATTCAGATGAAGACGCTCATTTTGACAAAGTGATTACACTTGATGTAACAAATTTAGAACCTCAAGTAACATGGGGCACAAATCCAGAGATGGGTGTGAATTTTAGTTCTCCATTTCCAGAAATTCAAAATATTAATGATGAACGTGCATACAACTATATGGGACTAAAACCTGGTCAAAAAGCAGAAGATATTGATTTAGGTTATGTCTTTTTAGGTTCATGTACTAATGCTCGCCTATCAGATTTGATAGAAGCCAGCCATATCGTAAAAGGAAAAAAAGTACATCCTAAAATTACTGCTATTGTTGTTCCTGGCTCACGTACAGTAAAAAAAGAGGCAGAATCTCTTGGATTAGACAAAGTATTTAAAGAAGCAGGCTTTGAATGGAGAGAACCTGGATGTTCCATGTGCTTAGGAATGAATCCTGATCAGGTACCAGAAGGTGTCCATTGTGCCTCAACAAGTAATCGAAATTTTGAGGGTCGACAAGGTAAAGGTGCACGTACACATCTTGTTTCTCCAGCTATGGCAGCAGCCGCAGCAATAAATGGTAAATTCGTTGATGTAAGAAAGGTGGTTGTATAAGTAATGGATAATCAGCCTATCACCCAATACACAGGTAAAGTAGTCCCTTTGCTTAACGATAATATTGATACAGATCAAATTATTCCAAAAGTTCATCTTAAACGAATTACTAAAACTGGTTTTGGACCTTTTGCTTTTGATGAATGGCGTTATTTACCTGATGGATCGGATAATCCAGATTTTAATCTAAACAAACCAAAATATAAAGATGCTTCAATTCTTATTACTGGAGACAATTTTGGTTGTGGTTCAAGTCGTGAACATGCTGCTTGGGCTTTAAAAGATTTTGGTTTTAATATTATTATTGCTGGTGGTTTTAGCGATATCTTCTATATGAATTGTACAAAAAATGGAATGTTACCTATCGTTTTAAATGAACAATCTAGAAAATATCTAGCCAATAAAAATAATATAACGGTTGATTTACCAAATCAAACTGTGTCAGCAAATAATCGATCTTTCCACTTTGATATAGATGAAACTTGGAAAGATAAACTTATAAATGGATTAGATGATATTGCTATTACATTAAAATATGAAGAATTAATAGAGAAATATGAGAAAATAATGTAAGGATGATAACAAATGGTTTTAAAGACAACCGTAACAGCTACTGATGTAGACGAAGCTTATTTACGTATAAAAGATGTTGTGAAAGAAACACCATTACAATATGATCATTATCTTTCACAAAAATATAATTGTAATGTTTATTTAAAAAGAGAAGACTTGCAATGGGTACGCTCATTTAAATTACGTGGTGCTTATAACGCTATTTCAGTATTAGACACACAAGCCAAATCAAAAGGTATTACTTGCGCAAGTGCTGGTAATCATGCCCAAGGAGTAGCTTATACTGCTAAAGCATTAAATTTAAAAGCTGTTATCTTTATGCCAGTGACAACCCCTCTTCAAAAAGTAAATCAAGTTAAATTCTTCGGTGCAGAAAATGTAGAAATCGTTCTAACTGGCGATACATTTGATGATTGTTTAAAAGAAGCTTTAGTTTATACAGATGAGCATCATATGACATTTATTGATCCATTCAACAATATTTATACCATCGCTGGTCAAGGGACGTTGGCCAAAGAAATTTTATTAGAAGCAAAAAAAGAAACGATTCAATTTGATTATCTTTTTGCAGCTATTGGAGGCGGAGGTCTAATATCCGGTGTAAGTACATATATGCATGAACATAGTCCACATACACAAATCATTGGCGTCGAACCTGCTGGAGCAAGTAGTATGTATGAATCAGTAGTAGTTCAAAATAAAGTTGTAACTTTAGAACATATCGATAAATTTGTTGATGGCGCTTCAGTAGCACGTGTTGGAGATATTACTTTTAATATTGCCAAACAATATGTCAACGACTACTTACAAATTGATGAAGGTGCAGTATGTTCTACAATTTTAGATATGTACTCTAAACAAGCAATAGTAGCAGAACCAGCAGGTGCATTAAGTGTATCAGCTCTTGAATTTTATAAAGACAATATTATAGGAAAAACTGTAGTATGCGTAGTCAGTGGTGGAAATAATGATATTAATCGTATGAAAGAAATTGAAGAACGTTCACTTTTATATGAAGAAATGAAACATTATTTTATTTTAAACTTCCCGCAACGTCCAGGAGCTTTAAAAGAATTTGTTAATGATGTCTTAGGACCTCAAGATGACATTACTAAATTTGAATATCTAAAAAAAGCTTCTCAAAATACTGGTACTGTTATTATTGGCATTCAGTTAAATAATCATCAAGATTTAGAACAATTAAAACATAATGTCGATGAATTTGATCCATCAAATATTTATATTAATGAAAATAAAATGTTGTATTCATTATTAATTTGAAATCATATTAAAAAACTTCTTCAGTATATTATTGAAGAAGTTTTATTATTTTTTAGTTTAATACTTCCACTTCTCAATTCATTAGTTTCAAAAGCTTTATCTAAATTTCGACATAAAAAAAGAGACCTCACGGTCTCAATATCGGCTCTTCGCATCCATACAATGATTTGCCTGGCAACGT